>WGFF01000319.1 GCA_015492355.1 Deltaproteobacteria bacterium | reverse complement strand
GTACTGCTGTATAAGTATCTGCGTATCTTGGTCTTCCCCCAGAATTTATACACCCCGAGGGTAAGTACAGTGAAGAGTGTATTCAATACCTGAATACCGAAGATCTCTCCACCCCTTCCATGGAACACTATCTTGTTTGTGCCTGTATCCAGATAGGATACAGAGGTAGAATGGCGGGGTTTCAGCACATCCTGGATGGGAAACTTATGCCCACAGACAGGACACCTTACGTTCTCAATCCTCTCACCTATCCGTCTCTCATCCAGACTGCCCTTTGCAAGACACCTTGGACACTGAACATCCATGAGTTCAATATCGGACTATTTCATGATTTCTTTAGGGAGAAAGGCATTTTTTGTAATGGATAGTTTCCCCTTTCCCCCATTTTTTCACACGAGACCCTATTTAAGCCCTATCTTCGACCAAGGCTTAATACCCTTACATGGCTCAGGAGAAGATATACCTCGCAACGAAGAGAACGGTAAAGATATACACCACCACAGGTACCTCCCCTCCCCTTCCACTGAGGAGTTTCATTACCGTGTAGGATATGAAACCGAAGGAGATACCCTCTGTAATGGAGAATGTAACCGGCATGGTCATGAGGGTTACAAAGGCTGGTATGGACTCTGTGGGGTCGTTCCACTCTATGTTGCGTGCGTTCCTGAACATAAAACTTCCGACTATCATCAGGGCTGGTGCTATTACAGGGTAGAGAAAGTAACCCTCATCGACCCTGACCCCTCCACCTATCATCTCCACAAGGGGATGGACAAAGAGAGCCAGCACGAACAACACCGCTGTGACCATGCTTGCAAGACCAGTCCTTGCACCCTCTGCTATACCAGAGGCACTCTCTATGTAACTTGTAATCGTGGATGTACCGAGTACCGCGCCTGTAACCGTCCCTATCGCGTCCGAGAGAAATGCTTCCCTTGCCCGAGGGAGCTTTCCATCCCTCATGAATCCTGCCTGCTCGCTCACACCTATGAGTGTACCAACGGTATCGAAGAGGTCGAGAAAGAAGAATATAAAGATAACAGAAAGAAGCCCCAGGTCAAAGGCACCGAGGATGTCGAGTTTGAGAAAGGTGGGCTCGAGCGATGGTGGGAGGCTAAAAATACCGTGGTACTCCACAAGCCCTGATACAAGTCCGCCAGCAAGGGTGATGAGCATACCCAGAAGGATGGCACCCCTCATACCGAGGGCGATGAGTACTGTGGTGGTCAGAAAACCGAATATGGACAACACCACAGGTGGGCTCTTCAGGTCTCCAAGGCCGATAAACGTCCCTGGTGAAGAGACCACAACACCCGCCCACTCAAGTCCCACAAGGGCTATGAGGAGCCCTATACCTACTGCTATACCGTGCTTGAGCGAGTCTGGCACACCCTCTACTATCCATTCCCTCAGCCCCAAGGACGATGTGAGTAGGAAAATGACACCCGATATGAACACGGCGCCAAGAGCGGTCTGCCAGGGTATACCCATGACAGCCACCACGGTGAAGGCAAAAAAGAAGTTATGACCCATGGCAGGGGCAAGGGCTATGGGATAGTTTGCAAGCACACCCATGAGAAAGGTCGCTATGGCGCTTGCCACACACGTTGCAACCATGACCGCACCAAAGTCCATACCTGCCTTCGAGAGCACAGCAGGCTGTACAAAGATGATATAACTCATGGTTGCAAAGGTGGTAAGCCCCCCTGTAATCTCCCTGCGTATATCCGTACCACGGGAGGTGAGATCAAAGAAATCCCTCATAGGGCGGATAATATCAGGTCTACAAAGGGGTTGTCAAATATCTACACAACCTATAACCTTGACCACACCATCCGCCACTGTTATACTCTTTACGACCCAAGCCAAAGTATCTTTCTGGATGGGAAAAGATTAGGGTCGTAAAACACAACGGGGCTACCACCCCCTTGAAACCCTGGAGAAGACCCCATGACCGGAATCAGGAGGTAAGGATATGGGATTTATCGAAGGTTTTGATCCCCTCAAGGTAATAAAAAGGGCGCTCAAAAACGGTGGTGACTTTGCAGACCTCTATATAGAGGATACAACCAATACATCCATCGTGTGCGAGGAGCAGAGGATAGAGAAGGTCATAACTGGCAGGGACAGGGGCTGTGGCATGAGGGTCATAGCAGGGCTTAAGACCTACTATGCCTATACCAATGATCTTACAGAGAAGGGGCTCCTTGAACTTGCAGATACAGTTGCAAAGGGGGTCAAAGAGGGTACTGAAAAGGGAGATATAGGACCTCTCAGCAGGAAGACCGCACCAGAGCCTGACCTGGTGGCTCATCCACTCGATGTGGACACAAAAAAGAAGATAAACCTCGTTGAGCGGGCGAACTCCACTGCATGGAAGATGGACAGGAGGGTGAAACAGGTAAGGGTCATGTACGGTGACGGCATACGGAGGATGGCTGTGGTGAACTCCATAGGGGAGTGGATTGAGGAAGAAAGGGTGGGTGTGGTATTCGTTTGTCATGTGGTGGCTATGGAAGGCGATGTGGTTCAGACAGGGTACGAACCTGTTGGAGGGAGTTCAGGGCTCGAAATATTCGATACAGACCCACCCGAGAGTATCGCAGAGACCGCCACAGGGAGGGCTATAATGATGCTCTCAGCAAGGAGGGCACCTGGCGGAAGGATGGCGGTTGTGCTGTCGAGCGAGGCAGGTGGAACGATGATACACGAGGCAGTGGGGCATGGGCTCGAGGCAGACCTCGCACAGGAAAGACTGTCAGTCTATTCGGGCAAAATCGGCGAGGTGGTTGCCTCCCCCCTTATAACCGTCATCGACGATGGCACCATACCCCGTAAAAGGGGGACTTCTTTCTTCGATGAAGAGGGTACAAAGACCCAGAGAACGGTCCTCATAGAAAAGGGTGTCCTCAAAAACTACATGTACGACAGGCTCACAGCCATGAAGGATGGAAGGGGCTCCACAGGCAATGGAAGACGCGAATCCTACCACCACAGACCCATACCGAGGATGACCAACACACTCATCGCACCTGGTGAGGACGACCCCTCTGCCATCGTAAGGTCCCTTGAAAAGGGGCTCTTTGTAAAGAAGATGGGAGGGGGACAGGTAAATACAGTGAACGGGGATTTCGTCTTCGAGGTCACAGAGGGCTATCTCATAGAGAAGGGAAAGATAGGCGAGCCTGTAAGGGGTGCGACCCTTACGGGTAATGGTCCTGAGGTGCTCAGGACAATAGACATGGTGGGAAGGGACCTTGGCTTCGGTATAGGCACGTGCGGGAAGGATGGACAGGGTGTGCCTGTGGCTGATGCACAGCCCACACTGAGGATACCAGAGATAATCGTGGGTGGGGATGTGGGCGGTTCTTGACAGCCCAGAGGGGCTTAATTTAAAATATTTGGTAATGGGTATCTTTTTCGGACTTGTCTGATTGTGAGGGAAACCCCTTTTGTAAAAGGGGTTTCCCTCAAACTCCCTTCCCCAAAACTTCTAATCTAAAAGTTTTTTGGGAAAGGGGGCAGAGGAAAACACTTTTTTACCAGAAAAGGGCGATAGCCCGAAGGGTTTTCCCCACAACAACTCAGTCTTCAATATCTACATAATTCAGGTCCGATTTATGACCCATTACCTAAAATACTTAAAGGTCTACTGAATCGTATCCCTTAAGGTAAAACCCCCCGCCTGCAGGGCGGGGCTTTACATCTTCAGGGGTTTTTCCTCTGAAATCCCCGGTTCTTACTTAAGGTGAGGATATTTTTTTGAAAGAAACTGCGTTACTTTGCTTCAGGGAATTTTATCCCCGAAACCCCAGAAAACTATCCCTGTGGAGATTAGGTGATAAGGCACTCAAGCAAGAGGAATTCAACCGACCCCTGGCTTCAAAGGGGTAGAGCCACCCTCTTTCTTTTACGGGACCTGTCATCCATCCCAGCCCACAGGGCAGGGGATTCTGGCGGAGGTCAGCTACCAAACAACCTTGGGTTTAAGGGTTAAGCAGTGAATCTATCGACACTAATAATAGGCATCCTTTCCTTTGTCTTTGCCATATCCTTTGCCATATCCACGCGCATACTCAATCCCTCAGAGCATGTGAATGCCCTGTGGCTCGTGGTGGCATCGGCGTGTTTCTTCGTCATAGTCTACCGTCTCTACAGTGCCTTCATAAGTGCAAAGGTTGTGGTACTCGACGATGCAAGGACTACACCTGCCATGAGGCTTGAGGATGGAAAGGATTTTCATCCCACCCACAGATGGGTTCTCTTCGGGCATCACTTTGCTGCCATTGCAGGCGCTGGACCCCTTATAGGTCCTGTGCTTGCAGCCCAGTTCGGGTATCTGCCCGGGTTTTTGTGGATACTCATAGGTGCTGCCTTTGCAGGTGCGGTGCACGATATGATCATACTCATTGCATCGGTGCGGAGGAATGGCTGTTCCCTTGCCCAGATGGCGAGGATGGAGATAGGTCCTGTTGCAGGGCTCACCGCAGCACTTGCCATACTCTTCATAATAATAGTCGCCCTTGCAGGACTGGGACTTGCAGTGGTGAATGCCCTCTACAAAAGCCCATGGGGTACATTCACAATAGCACTTACCATACCCATCGCCCTCTTTATGGGGCTATATCTACAGAGGCTGAGACCAGGCAGGGTCGTGGAGGTGAGTGTAATCGGTGTGCTTCTCCTTGTGGTTGCGGTATTTGCAGGCGGATACATACAGGGTTCATTCCTTGAGCCCTTCTTCACATACAAAAGAAGCACCCTTATATGGGCTCTCGCCATATATGGATTCTTTGCATCGGTTCTCCCTGTGTGGATGCTCCTTGCCCCGAGGGACTATCTCTCCACGTACATGAAGATAGGTACAGTGGTACTCCTTGCACTCGGTGTTATATTCATGGCACCGGAGATAAAGATGCCCGCTGTTACAAGGTTCGTGGACGGTGGTGGTCCCATCATACCGGGGAGTATATTCCCGTTCATGTTCATAACCATTGCATGTGGTGCCATATCAGGGTTTCATTCCCTCGTATCCTCAGGCACAACACCCAAGATGATACAGAAAGAGAGCCACGTGCGCATGATAGGCTTCGGCGGTATGCTGTGCGAGGGATTCGTTGCCATCATAGCCATAATAGCCGCAACGGTTCTCATACCGGGTGATTACTTCTCCATAAATACCCATCTCTCAGCCGATGTGCTTTCAGCCCTCGGTTTTCCTCCTGAAAGGATAGAAGAACTCTCAAGGACAGTGGGAGTGGATGTATCCGGCAGACCAGGGGGTGCGGTATCCCTTGCAGTGGGTATGGCTTACATATTCTCAGGGCTTCCTGGTATGAAGGGATTTATGCCGTACTGGTATAACTTTGCCCTCATGTTCGAGGCTCTCTTTATACTCACAACGGTCGATGCAGGCACAAGGGTGGCAAGGTTCATACTCCAGGAATTCGGCTCCTATGTGTACAAGCCACTGGGACGTACAGACTGGCTACCGGGTACGGTGCTTGCAAGTGGCTTGGTCGTGGTGGCATGGGGATATCTTATAAGCTCTGGAAGTGTATCCACCATCTGGCCCATGTTCGGGGTTGCAAACCAGCTCCTCGCAGCAATAGCACTTTCAGTGGGAACCACAGTGATAATAAAGATGGGAAAGGCACGCTATGCCTGGGTTACACTCATACCCATGCTCTTCATGGTGGTGATGACACTCACGGCATCATGGGAACTCTTCTGGATATTCCTCGATAAGGCGGGTACACATACAGACCCAGGGATTGTGTTCACATACAGGCTCAACAGCATCCTTGTCTCTGTAATGGCTCTGCTCGCAGTAACAGTGGTTGCAGACTCGGTGATAAAATGGTACGGATACATCTTCCGCAGAAAGAGTACCCTCTCGCCTGAAATAGGGGTCGTTACAGACCGTGGTGGAAAAGCCCTCGACTGAAAAAACCTCCGTTAAAAGCCCATTGCTTCAGAGGGTTACCCCCCTGAAACCCCCCGATTTTCTAAGGTAGATATCTATTTATAAAAGCAACCTGCGTTGCTTTGCTTCAGAGGGTTACACCCCTGAAGTCCTGAAAAGGAAGCCCTCCCGGATTTTCACCTCTGGGTTATTACCCTCCGGGTTTTTACCCTTTCCCAAAAGGGGCATTACCTCACGCAACGTCCACCTTTATCTTTTTCGGTCTCGTATCCTCTGACTTGGGCAGATGTATCTCCAGTATACCCTCCCTCAGGTTTGCCTTGACCTTATCGGGATTTATCTTTAC
>WGFF01000318.1 GCA_015492355.1 Deltaproteobacteria bacterium | reverse complement strand
GAGGCACCGGATTCTATTCCGGTGCCTCTTTGTATCATCAAGGGGTGAATCACCATGTATAACCTATTCTGAATTCCCCACCGAGGCCGAATCCCCGTGCGGGTACATCCTCGCTGTAGGTCAGTCCGGTTGATGCGTCTTTTACCTCTACACTCAAACTACCTGTGGCGAAGCCTGCCGTGCCTGCGAGGGATATGGTGATGTTGTTGGTGAAGAGCCACCTGTACCCGAGTTCGCCATTCAAGGATACGAACAGGGCCGAGCTGTCGCCTTTGAGTCCAGGGATCGGTTCGTATTCTGCTGAGAGGTTCATGAATCCTCCATTTGCACCAAGGTATGGACCTTCGAAGGCTCTGCCCTTGAAGTATTTTCTGTATCCGCCTGCCACGCCTGTTGCATACCACGACCAGTCTCCTGTTTCTGTTGCCCAGTAAAGTCCGCGTGCATACCATGTGCTGTCATCGGTGAGTCTTCTTTCGTACTCCACATCGGATATACCCCATACGAGTCCCAGTGGATTCAGGCTCACTGACTGCACAGGTTCTGCCTTCACACTGCCTGTCCAGGCAAAAAGAGATATTGTGGTGAAGATGAGATAGAGTATCTTTCTCATAGTACACCTCCTGAAGGTTTTGTGAGTTTCATAAAGATATTACCTTTTCAGCCGAAAAGGGTAATACATATATAGCAATGGTTTGTTATGTAGTAGGCAACGAACAGAGCAGACAGGAAAGGGCTGTCTGCTTTTTTTTATTTTCAGGAGGTTTTTATGAGAGTATTCACATGGTTTTCCTTGTTTTCCGGTTTTGGGGGAGCTGATTACGGTGCGATGGTGGCATCTACAGAGGATGCGAGGTTTTGTGTGATAGGTGGAGTTGACAACAATCCTGTTGCCGTAGCCAACTACAGACGTCTTGTGGGCACTGGTCTTCTCGAATCTGATATAAGAGACCTTTCACCGTGTGATCTTCTTGAATATACAGGTGGTATTTATCCTGACGTGGTGTTTATGTCTCCTCCATGCAAGGGATTTTCAGGGTGTTTGCCCGAGTTCATGCGCAGACAGAAAAAATACATTGAACTCAACGAGCTCACACTCAGGGGTGTGATGCTGGTGATGGAGGCATTCAAAAAGGAGTTACCTTATTTTATTTTTCTTGAGAATGTACCCAGGATAATGTCCACAGGTAAGGAACTTCTTGAACGCATAAAGTCTCTCCTTCATTTTTACGGTTATGTCATCCACGACGGTACTCACAATTGCGCCCTTATTGGCGGGATCGCCCAGAAAAGGGTCAGGTATTTTCTCATGGCAAGGCACAGGCGGAAGAGCGGTGGTAATTTTCTTCTTTATCCTCCTTTGCGTAGACCTCTGACGTTGAGGGATGTTATCGGTCATCTGCCATATCCTGATGGTTCTATTCCCATGCACCATTTACCTCGCGTGTCTTCTGTGACCTGGAGGAGGCTTCAGGCCATACCACCTGGAGGTGATATATGGGCTGCCCCTTCAGAATTTCAGTATCGTAACAGGCACAGGCGTCGAGGTTTGATGCGTGTTCTGACCTATGATGATGTTGGTATGACCGTTACCGGGCAGAGTTTTGATTCAGGTCAGTTCTGCATTCATGATGATAGATGCATTGATGGCAGAGGACCGCATAACAGACCTCTTACGCTTCTTGAGCTTTCGCTGATTCAATCCTTTCCCGAGAGATTTTCCGATGGTACACCTCTGTGTTTTACGGGTACGGACAGGGAGATAAGGGAAGGTATCGGCAATGCTGTACCCCCGATGGTGGTGAAGGCAATTGCCGAGGAGATGTTGCGTGTGCTTTGTTCTGTACATGAAGGATGGAAACTCATTCCAGGAGACAGGGAGATATGGTTAAGGAGAGGAGGTATTGATGAGACCACTTTTTTTGAAACTCAGGGGATTCAAAGGTATACGGTCAGGTCTCAACAGGGACTTTTTAGAGCTTGACCTTTCGGACCATGGTGGTCTTGTTGCCATAGTTGGTCCGAACGGGTCTGGCAAGACCACGATTCTTGACAATCTTCATCCCTTCAGGATCATGCCCTATCGGGCAGGAAGCTACTCACCAAGGGCGTTCAGTTACTATAACGAATGCTATGGCTGTGATGCTCTAAAAGAGCTTGTCTTCGAGATGGATGGGCAGAGGTTCAAGAGCCTTGTTCTTATAGATACGGATAGAAAGAGGCAGGAAGCCCATCTTTACAGGTGGAGCGGTAAGGACTGGAAGGCACTGTGTGGAGGCAGGATGGAAGAGTATGATAAAGCCATCGAGGACCTTCTTGGTTCTCCACGTCTCTTTTTTCTGAGCGTTTTCAGATGTCAAGATTCAACGAAACTGTCTGATTACACAAAGGGTGAGGCAAAGGACATCTTCGTGGAGTTGCTTGGAATAGAGGACCTCAAAGAGAAGTCCAGAAGGGCAAGGGAATACAGGGACGGTATGCTTCGAGAGATGGAAGTACTCAGGATGGAGAAGGACAGACTTTCCTCACTCATTTCATCTGCCAGTGATACAGAGGAGAGGATGAAAGAGATTCGCAGAGAGATCAGTTCCATTGAAAGTGAGATCGAGGGTATTGAGAAGGAGATGGAATCCGGAAGGAATACCCTTCAGAGGCTCAAGGAAGATATGGCGGTCATGGAAGAGCGGTTGAAGGAGAGGAAGGCACTTGAGGAGAAGGCGTCCGTTATCAGGGACAGGATCAGACAGTATGTTTCTCTTGTTGAGAAGTCAGGGGAGATAAAGGAATCTGCTGGTGAGGAGAAGAGGTACCAGTGCAGGCTGGAGTTGTTACGGCGTGAATACGATGGTGTTGAGAGGGAGATTTCTGGACTCCAGTCTGAACTCACCTCTCTCAGGGAAGAAGAGAAGGATCTTGTCAGGCTCAGGAAGGAGCTTTCCGAGCTGGGTTTGAAAAGGACTCACAGGACCGAGGTTCTGAAAGACGAGCTCAGGCGTGCGCGGGAGACTTCAGCCCTTCTCGACAGGGTCCCGTGTGACGATGATCTGAAGGGTCGATGTCCAATCCTTGAGAATGCCATAACCTCAAGAGATTCAATTCCCGGAATCATCCAGGGGCTTGAGTCCATGAAGGATATGACCGCTGAAGAGAAGGCCCTTGAAGAGGAGATAAGGGGAATAGAACCCAGGGTCATGCTTCTCAGGGATATGGAGAGGCGATTTTCCGAGAAGATCAAAGAAAGGCAATCTATTTCTGAAAAGATGAAAGAAGTGGAGCAGAGGATCCGCATGGCACGTGAGTCTTCGTCTCTTCTACCCCGGATCGAGCTTGCGGAGAAGGAGCTGCCTTCTCTGAAGAAAGAACTGGAGGATATTGAGAAGAAGCTTTCTTTTATCGATGACGGGGAGGAGAAGGGGCTCTCTGAAAAGGTCAGATACCTGGCAGGCAGGATTGTTGCCCTGGAAAGCAGGAGAAAGGAACTTCTCGGGAGGTTATCCGAATTGAAACGCACACTGGGTAGTATGGAGGCTGTGGTCGAACAATCCAGGACTTCCGTGAAGGAACTCAAGAGGATCGAAAAATCAATGAAAGAGAAGGAGAAAGATATCTCGGAGTGGTCACTTCTCGAAAGGGCACTGGGCAGTGATGGTATCATTGCTTTGGAGATAGATGACGCTGGACCCGCCATCTCTGCCATAGCGAATGAACTTCTGAGCTGCTTTGGTTCGAGGTTTACGGTGAGGATAGATACCCAGGTGGCAAGGGCAGGTGGTAAGGGACTCAGGGAGACCTTTGACATCATGGTTTTCGACTCGACGAGGAACGAATCGAAGAGTCTCAGAATTATGAGTGGTGGTGAGAAGGTCTGGATAGAGGAGGCCATAGCCCGTGCCATCTCGCTTTACAACTCGCAGAGGAGTGGGAGGAAATACAGGGCACTTTTCACGGATGAGAAGGATGGTGCCCTTGATTTTCAACGAAAGAGGGAATTCGTCTCCATGAAAAGGAAGGTGCTTGAGGTGGGTGGATATGATGTTGAATTTTTCATATCGCAATCTCCAGAGGTACAGGAGATCGCGGATTATAGAATAGAACTTTCCGGGTAGCAATCAAATCTTTCAAGAGGGCATACGGTGTATGCCCTCTTTTTTTGAATAGAAAGACAGGGAAAGGAGGTCCGGGTTTATGAAGGTCAGGATTGACAGGGATGAACTTTTGAAGGTGCTTCAGAAGGTCCATGGTACGGCTTCTGCCAGCAGACAGAACACCCTGCCTGTTCTTGCAGGCGTTCTTATATCTGCGGGTACTGACGGGATGGTTTTCGCAACCACTGACCTTGAGATGTTCATACAGGGCAAAGTGGATGCGATCATAGAAAAGGAGGGTTCGTGTGTCGTGAATGCAAGGAAACTGTTCGAGATAGTGAAGGAACTCGATACTGATACTGTTGAAGTTCATACTGCCACGGAGAAACTTGTCTTGAAGAGTGGAAGGTCCCGTTTCAATCTTCAGATGTTGCCTGTGGAGGATTTTCCATCGCTTCCACTTCCTGAAGGGGTGAAGTTCGATGAGGTTCCGGGAGGGGTTATCGTGGATATGATCGAGAAGACCTGTTTTTCTGTTTCACATGATACCATGAGATATAACATCAATGGTTTTTACATCGAGAACAATGGTTCCAGGACCCGTCTTGTGACCACGGATGGACACAGGTTGAGTATAGTGGAGAAGGACTTTTCCATCTCACGCTCGGGCGTTCTTCTTCCCTACAGGGGTATGATGGAACTCAAAAAGCTCTTACAGTCTGCAGAAAGTATCTCGGTGGGTATAACCGGGGACAGAGCTGTTTTCAGGTGTGATGAGTATCTGGTCGTATTCAGACTTCTTGAGGGTACATTTCCAGAATACAGGGGTATAATTCCATCCGACAACAACACAGTACTCGTTATTGACAGGGAGTTGTTACTTTCGGCTCTCAAAAGGGTATCCGTGCTTTCGTCTCATGACAGGATAAGGGGTGTGAGATTTGAACTTTCAGAGAAGAAACTCAGGCTTTCTGTATCGAACCAGGAGATGGGTGATGCAGAGGAAGAGATAGAGGTCGAGTATGAGGGTGAAGATTTTTGTATCGCTTTCAATGCGAGGTATCTGGTGGAGATATTCGATGCGATGTATGACGAGAGGATTGTGATCAGATTCAAGGACGATATGAGTCCTGCTCTTATCACACCTCTATCGAATAAAGAAAGTACATACCTTGTCATGCCGATGAGGCTTTTAGAGTAATATATCAATAGGTTGCAATTTATCAGTAGATTCACGAAAAGGCGGCTGATTCTCGTGTTTCAGTCGCCTTTTTTATTTTTGAGCGGAGGTGTAATCATGGGGAATTCATACTTTGAGATGGTCAAAAGTACATGTCTTGAAAACTGGCCCACAGAACTGCAGAGATTATCCATAGCGCAGATCAGGATTCCTCTTGCAATGGATGAGACCTGTACGCTCGGGTCAAAGATTAGGGAATATGGGGAGGTTTTCTATGAAAGATACAGGCAGTACATCACGGAGGACAGATGGAAAGGATTGAAAGAAAGAATTAATAGAGAACTCTGCAAGTTTCCTGATGGTGCTTTCATAAGACTTGGTAGCAGAAGTCCCAAGGATTCCTGGACAGGATACAAAGAGGGATTTCGGGTAACAGATGCGGACAGGGCGCTCAGGTTGCTGACTGATTCAGAGCGTATTTATGAG
>WGFF01000317.1 GCA_015492355.1 Deltaproteobacteria bacterium | reverse complement strand
TCCCGCACAGGGTACATGTAAGTATCTTTTCCTTTACCGTCATAGCCAGCTCCCCTCACCTGTTATGACACAACTGACATCCCCTGTCAGAGAATACCCCCTTACCCTCCTGACTTCCTGTAGCCACCGAACTGGTATAATCCCACCTCAAGCCGTCATAGTAAGGTCCTCCATGGGCAAAGTGACAGGTCAGACACATTATATCGTTTGAAGACGGATCGGTAAGGTAGTAAACAGGGTTCTGGGTATCAAGGGTTACAACAGGCAGTGCCTTGCCCTGCTGGATTACAGAAGGGGTGTAGTTCGATGTATCCAGTATGGTGATACCTGCACCTGAAAGTGGTGTACCATCATCCAGACGCCCTACCACAGGATGCCTCAGCCAGTCAAGACCGTTGGGATCAAGGTTGGAAGGCGTAACCCCTTCATGCCATCTGGGATGACACATAGCACACCATGTTGAAATACTATGACCGGAACGATAGACATTCGTCTTGCCTGTGTCGTTTGCAGGGTCTCCTGTTATGGTGTCCTCTGCAACGGCCCAGATAAGGGTTGTACCGGATGAACCATTGGAGCCACTTTTGTCTCCATCACCGCTTTTATACCCAGTCGCATTGACATCGGGATAAAAACCATAAACCTTCCGCGGATCAACCTGTCCTGCAACTATATACCTCAAGTAACGGTAAAAGCGAGAGCCGTGCGGATCATGACAGGTAACGCACGAGAAGTATACTATCCTGACATAAGAGTTACTTCCGGGTACAGGCACATACCATCCCTTAAGCCCCAGTGAATGGCCATACCCCAGACTCTGTGTATCGGTCGCATTACCTGTACCGTTCCAGTTAAGTTCCCTTGAAAAGTCCCCTCCTGCACCTATGTAGAAGAAGCTGAAGTTTGCGTCATCCCCCTTGGTATTGTTTCCGTATCCGTCCTGACCATGTATGTATACCTTCGGGGCGGGATAGCCGTTGAAACTCACATTCGCCCACTCCCCATTGGATGCATGACATTTAAGGCAGAGATTGTGTACCTCGCTCCAGTCACTGGCAGGTGCCCTCAGAAGGGAATACGACCCACCTGACCTGCCACCTATCTCCATTCCACCCTGACTGTTGTGTGCGGTATGACAGGTACCACAGGGGAGGTCCCCTGCGTTTTTGTGTACCGCATGTACCGATGGTTCAGAAAAAAAGAGAAAACAGGGAATGATAAAAGAGACTGCAATGATACGAAGGTAGATAAGACTACCTGAGACGGGATCTACCAGACCTGCGAATAACTGCCTCCACATTTTTTACCAGTTCCTCCGGACCAAAGGGCTTGTAAAGGAGGTTCACTTTTTTGTCTTTGAGCGGTACCTCCATCAATCCTGACACCGCAAGCACGGGAATTTTGATCTTACTTCTTGACATCTCCTCTATAAGCTCCATGCCATTCATAATGGGCATATGGAGGTTTACCATTACAAGGTCAAATCCCTTTCCGCCGGAACGGAGTATCCTTAAAGCCTCCCTGCCATTACCCGCCTCTGTTGTGATGTAACCAGCCTTCCTTAAGGCAACGGACACACCAAACCTGAAGTGCTGTTCATCATCCACTATCAGGACATGTTTCTTACCTCCCTTCCGCACGTCTCTATATTGAGAAGCAATAGATGTGCCATTTTCTATTTCTGTAATAAAATCAAATTGATATACATGCCAAAACGGTCTGATGGATGTTTTTTGCTACCGCAACAAAAGTTTACAGGGCGTACTGTTATGAGATGTAAAATATTTTAATTTCAAATAGTTAGAGCGAGACAAGGCTTCCCCGAATCTGCAAAAAAGGTTGCACCCCTCTTAAACCCGTCATCTGCACATACGCACGGCAGAAAGAAAGCGATATCCGTCCGGTACCTGTTCAATCCTTATAAAGGGATTGCTTCAGTCTCCTTAAAGACCTATCTAACCGATGTCTTAGGAAAAGTCCCGCCGGGAAGATAGGGATGTAAGGTGTTTCATCAGGGAATCTATGGTTGATAGAGACAACATGGTTTGTTATATATTTTCCATCATAAAGTCTTTTGGGCTGACAGGGACTGGTCCATTGCGAGGAAATCCCCTGGACTCTAATGGTCTTTCAGTTCGTAAGAGTTGTACATGGTGGGTTTGTCATCAGAGGCATCATAGAGACTACAGCCTCCTTTTGAAATGACGATAAATAGAATAGGGACCTCGTCATCACAGTACTTTATTACCAGGGAAAAAGAAGCAAGGAGAACCGGCAAATGGAGTTAGAACACCAGAATACCGAGGCAATGTACCGTAAGATCATTGATACCGCAAACGATGCCATAATCATATTTAATGCAGAGACGGGTATTATTATTGATGCTAACAGGAAGTCTGGAGAACTCCTGGACACACCTGTGAAAGATATTGTGGGTAGGCATTATACAGAGCTTCATCCTGTAGAAGAGTCTGAAAAGTACAGTGCTATTTTCAGAGAATGTATCTCAACCGGGAAGGGTATATCAGGCATGGAGGTTCATGTACGTCGTAGTGATGGTATGAATGTCCCATGTGAGATAAGTCTGAGTGTAGTGGAATTTGGCGAGAAGAGAATAGTACAGAGCATACTAAGGGATATAACCGAACGGAGACGGGTTGAGGAGGAACTCAGAGAAAGGGAAGAAAGGCTTAACGCCATTCTCAAGGCATTTGATGGTATGCTTTATGTCTGTTCCCAGGACTATCGTATAGAGTTCATGAATGACAAGATCATCAAACGCACGGGATACAACGCGGTGGGAGAGATATGCTACAAGGTGATGCACAATAGAGACTCTATATGTCCGTGGTGTGTGAACGAGCGTGTATTTAAGGGCGAGACCGTAAGATGGGAGGTCAAAAGCCCTAAGGATAACAGATGGTATTATGTTGTAAACACACCTATCTTTCATCCAGATGGCAGGGTGTCGAAGCTATCGATGATCACGGATATTACCGAAAGGATGCGTGAGAAGGAATCCCTCAGGGAGAGCGAGGAACGGTTCAGACAGATATTCGAACAGAGTGAGGATGCGGTGGTTATATTTGATCCTGTGGATTCAGTGGTTGTTGATCTCAATCCACAGGCACAGGTACTTTTTGGTTATTCAAAGGAGGAGTTTTTAAGGGACGGAATAGAACTCATCTTCTCGCAAGAAAATACCAGTAGATTTAAGGGGATGTTAAAGGGGCTTAAAAAGGATGATAAACTCCGTATGGACAGGGTTGAGATTAAGAGAAGGGACGGGGAAAGGATAATCTGTTCTGTGCGTGGAAGGATTATAAGATTGCGTAAAAACGATGTTATATACTCCACCTTTAAGGACATAACAGACAGGGTCAGGATAGAGGAGGACAGAAGGCTCCTTCAGACAAGACTCATCCACACAAACAAGATGGTATCCATGGGTATACTCGCATCTGGCATAGCACATGAGATTAACAACCCCAATAATTTTATAATGTTCAACAGCCAGCTCCTGAACGATATATGGAGCGATATGGTACGGATACTTGATGAGTATTTCGATGAGAACGGGGAGTTTTACCTCGGTGGGATACCATTTTCAGAGATAAAGAGAATAATACCGAAACTCTTGCTGGGGATAAACGATGGTTCAAGGAGGATAAGGGATATTGTGAGCAATCTCAAGGACTTTGCAAAGGAAGGTAGAAGATCGCTTGACAGTAAGGTAAACTGTAACACGGTGGTGGAACAGGCTGTCTCTATTATAAAGAATCAGATAAGGAAGTATACCGAGAGATTTTCCATTCGTCTTGAGGAGGGATTGCCTCGTGTCATGGGTAATCCCCAGCAACTCGAACAGGTTGTGATAAACCTTATCATGAACGGTCTTCAGGCACTCAGGGACAGAAACAGGGGTGTTTATGTGGAAACATCGTTCGATAGGGAAAAGGGAATGGTATACATAAGGGTGAGAGATGAGGGAGTGGGTATGTCCAGGGATGTGCTTGAACGTATTACAGAACCGTTTTTTACAACAAAGATGGACTCAGGTGGTACTGGACTGGGACTGTATGTCTCTAACCTCATAGTAAGGGAACACAGGGGAATGCTTGAATTTCAATCATCCCCCGGCATGGGTACCACCGCAACTGTAAAACTACCTGTAGTAGAAGAATGATGTCCAGAGGTTATCCAACAGTCCTTCTTGTGGATGATGAACCACAGATGCTTGTGAGTTCATCCATTGTGCTGAAAAGTGCAGGAATAGAAAGGGTGGAGACCATTGATGACAGTACAAGGGTAATGTCCCATCTTGCTTCACACCATGATGTAGGGATAATAGTGCTTGATCTGTTCATGCCCCACGTCTCTGGTAAGACACTTCTGGTTGATATAACCAGAGAGTATCCGCATATACCGATAATTGTCATGACCGCTGCAAATGAGATAGATACAGCAGTGGAATGCATGAAGAAGGGTGCCTTCGACTATCTTGTAAAGCCGGTTGAGAAGAACAGATTTGTACAGACTATAAAAAGAGCGCTTGAGGTATACAGTTTGAGAGAAGAGGTATCGTCACTCAAAAGACATCTCCTCGGGGACCGTCTCGACCGGGAAGAGGCTTTTAAAACCATTGTCACGTGCAGTAAAAAGATGAAGGCAGTATTTCAGTATATCGAAGTTATTGCACCTTCTGATCAACCTGTACTTATTACAGGAGAGACGGGTGTGGGCAAGGAACTTATTGCCAGGGTAATACACGATATAAGTGGACGACAAGGTGAGTTTGTGGGTGTGAATGTGGCAGGACTGGATGATACCATGTTTTCTGATACCATGTTCGGACACAAAAAGGGAGCATATTCAGGTGCAGAGACATTCAGGGATGGCTTGATAGCACGGGCAGAAAATGGAACACTCTTTCTCGATGAGATAGGCGACCTCAGTGAGATGTCTCAGATAAAACTTCTACGTCTTGTGCAGGAACGCGAGTACTACCCCTTGGGCTCTGATGTGCCGAAAAAAACAAATGCCAGGATTATATGTGCAACCAATCATAATATACACGGGTCCATGACAGCGGGAAAATTCCGCAAAGACCTTTACTACAGATTGTATGTCCATCATATACACATACCTCCTCTACGAGAAAGACCAGAGGATATACCCCTTCTTTTGAATCACTTTATTAAGAAGGCATCAAAGGCCCTCAAAAAGAAACTGCCATTCTATCCCCCTGAACTTTTGACACTTTTGAGAACATACCATTTCCCCGGGAACGTAAGGGAACTCCAGACTATGGTATTTGATGCGGTGGCAAGAGAAAGACGGGGGACCCTATCCCTTGAACCGTTTGATGAGATTATAAAGAAAGAACGGCTTCAAGCACCATCATCCTTACCTCCTCAACCTGATGGTCTTGAAGCACTTCAGTGTATCTTTGGGCACTTCCCCACTCTCAAAGAAATAGAAAAATATCTCATATCGCAGGCACTTAAATTTTCCAGGGGGAATCAGCGTATCGCAGCCTCTCTTCTTGGGATATCACGTCAGGCATTGAACAAACGTCTTAAAAAAATCCGCCATAGTCCTTCAGGACAGGACTATTAACCTTTCGTGAAATGTCCTATGCCAGGAAGTCCTGGCTTCCCCTTAAAAGGGTTTATCCTCAATGGCCTATATTTTATAATCTTGGTAATGGGTCATCAAATCGGAGCTGAATTTTTGTTGTGGGGAAAACCCTCCGGGCTATCGCCCTTTTTTGGTAAAAAAGTGTTTTCCTCCGCCCCATTTCCCAAAAAACTTTTAGATTAGAAGTTTTGGGGAAGGGAGATTGAGGGAAACCCCTTTT
>WGFF01000316.1 GCA_015492355.1 Deltaproteobacteria bacterium | reverse complement strand
TCTAAGGTAATGGTTCATGCCCATTTCCCGAAAGACTTTAGACCAGAAGTTCTGGGGAAGGGAGTTTGAGGGAAACCCCTTTTGTAAAAGGGGTTTCCCTCAAACTCCCTTCCCCAGAACTTCTGGTCTAAAGTCTTTCGGGAAATGGGAATGAACCATTACCTTAAAAAGACATGGGGATTTCAGGACAAAGCCCACTGAAGTAAAGAGGTCCCTACCTTCTACTTATCCTCCTGAATCCCGAGCATTCGACCACCTCGATGCCATCGAGTATATCATCCAGAAGGAGGTTCAATCCGAGGTTATCACTGGAGATATGTCCTGCTATCACCACATTTATGTGGTGTCTTTCCGCCTCCTTTCTGTGGTCTTCGCTTATGTGCATGCCGACCACAGTGCCCACACCTGCCTGTGAGAGTCTCTCATAGGCTTTTTTACTCCCCCCTGTACCACCTGTCATATCCACGAATATCCTGCCTGCCCTTCTCTTTTCAGAACCCACTACCACCTTGGGTCCCACTGCCTCATCGAGTGCCCTCGAATACTCGGGTATGTCCTTCAGGATATCCATTATATCCCCGACAAAGACAGGCTCCTTTTCATCGAATAGCCTTTGAAGATAGGCTGTCACCGCATTGTCAGATGGGGTGTGTATGCACATGAAGGGTATATCAAAGAGCCTTGCCGCATCCACAGCCCTGGTATGGTTGACAGGAAGGAGTCTCCTTTCCACCTCTTTTATACGTTCTGCCATTATATCCTCTGCAACGTTTATCGGTACACCGTACTTAAGCAGTATGCCTGCCTGCATGTCCATCACCTCGTAGAGCGATGCCATGGCACGTCCCTCTGGATGGTGGGTGAGGATGAGGTCTATCTCCTTTCCATGGTCCCTGAGCCTGTCTGCAACCACCACCTCACCGACCTCCATATCTATACCCACGAGCACCCTTTTTACCTCTCTTTCAGGGTCTCCGTAGAGTATCCTCGTATCTGCATAGGGGTTTGTGAGCCTCTCCCTGTCGAACCATCTCTTTTCCCTCTCCTTGAGTCCCTCAAAATCCTTTCTGGTCCTCTCCAGTTCCTTGACAACCACTCCCTTTCCGCGCGGGTCGAGTTCCATACCCCTTTCTACAGCCTTCCTGTATATATCCCTTACCTTCATAGACAGCCCCTTCAACCACCAAGGTATCTTTTTACGATTGCGTTCACCTTCCTGCCCTCTGCCCTTCCCTTTACCTTTGGCATGACCGCCTTCATGAGCCTGCCCATATCCTTCATCTCCTTTGCCTCTATCTCCCTTGCGGTCTCCTCCACTATCCTTTGGATCTCCTCATCCGAGAGCTGGGGCGGTAGGAACGAAAGGAGTAGTTCCAGCTCCTTTTCCTCCTTTTCCACAAGGTCATCCCTTCCTGCCTTTTTGAACTCCTCTATGGACTCCCTTCTCTGGCGCACAAGGCTCATTACCACCTGCTGAACCTCCTCATCGAAAAGCCCCCTTCTGAGTTCTATCTCCCTGTTCTTTATCGCACTAAGAAGAAACCTCAGTGCAGTGGTCCTTGCGGTATCCCTGTTCTTTATAGCCCTTATGAGCTCACCCGATATCTCGTCCTTTACACCCATATTGGACTCTCTTAGCCACCCTTCTTTAGTTCTATGAGTACGAGCTTTACTATTGCCTTGAGGGTTTCGAACACACCTATACCCTTGGTTGCAACAGCCTCGAAGTCCAGTACCCCGTCCACATTGAGAACGCGCTTGAGCTCTGATACAGGTACTACGTTGGGGAGATCGCGCTTGTTGTACTGTATAACATAGGGTATGTTCTTGAGGTCGTAGCCATGTTCCTTGAGATTGGTCTTCATGTTATCGAAACTCTCTATATTCGCATCCATCCTTTCTATCTGCGAGTCAGCCACGAACACTATACCATCCACGCCCTTCAGTATGAGTTTCCTCGATGCGTCGTAGAATATCTGTCCTGGAACGGTATAGAGGTGGAATCTGGTCTTAAAACCCTTTATATCTCCCAGGGCAAGGGGGAGGAAATCGAAGAAAAGTGTCCGCTCTGTTTCTGTTGCAAGGGTTATCATCTTGCCCTTTGCCTCGGGGCGGGTCTTTCTGTAGATGACCTGAAGGTTGGTTGTCTTGCCACAGAGACCGGGACCGTAATAGACTATCTTACAGTTTATCTCCCGTGATGAGTAGTTTATAAAGGACATACCCTCTCTCTACAAATCCAAATCAAAAGTCAGGGTGGATAGTCCCTGACTTTTATTCCTGAAAGGCTCTCCCTGTAGAATCCATTTTACTGGAAGAGCCTCTCTATATCCTCATCTGTTATCTCTGCGAGGAGTTGTTCTTTCTGTGTGGACTCCTGGCTCTTTTTGGTGACCCTCTGGATTATCCTGTTCAACTCCTCACTCGCCTTCTTGACCCTCAGACGTACCAGTCCCAGGGATGACCTCTTGTCGAATATCACAACGAGGATTACCCTCTGTCCCACTATGGATATGTGGAGGTTGTCCTTCTCGCCCTCATGGAAGAGTATGGAAAACTCCTTCTCTCCTATGAGCCTTGCGAGTCCTCCTGTTGCAGCGATATTGCCAGCGGTCAGTGAGGCAAGGGATGTCGCATCTATATCAGAGGTCTCACCACTCGCTGCGATGAGCTGACCATCCTTGTCAACCAGATATACACACTTTGCGTTCGCCTCCTCAAGGAGCCTTTCTATCACAGAGATGATATCCCTGTGCTCCTCCTCGAACATCAAAAAAGCACTCTGCATCTTAAGATGCCTCTCAGCAAGGGATTTTGTAATGGCTCACCGGACCCCACGGGAAAAACCCTTTGAAAAGGGTCTCAACCCACGGGTCTTCCCGCACCCTTCTTCCAGAAAAACCCTGGATAAAAAATCCCCTGGGGACAACCCGTTGAGCCTGCCTGTAGTTAAATCAATCTCTTACCTCTGCCAGGGGTTTTTTTGGGGCTTTACCCCCAGAATTAACCTTATAATATATATCTTCCATCCAGGTCAAGGAGTC
>WGFF01000315.1 GCA_015492355.1 Deltaproteobacteria bacterium | reverse complement strand
TGGTAAGGGAAGAGAGGATGGGCTACGGGAGTGCCTGCCTTAAGGGAATGGAGTTCTTCGAGAAGAGAGCCTCAGGGGTGCCTGATGTGGTTGTGTTCATGGATGGTGATTACAGTGATTATCCAGAGGAGCTCACCTCCATAATAGAGCCTGTGCTTAACGACGGATACGACCTTGTGATAGGCTCGAGGATGATAAGGAAGGATGCAAGGGAGGCACTGCCACCACATGCCAGATTCGGCAACAGGCTTGCGGTCTTCCTTATAAGACTCTTTTTTGGTTTCACCTACACGGACCTTGGACCGTTCAGGGCGATAAGATACGACAGGCTCAAGGAACTCGGCATGGAGGACAGGGGATATGGCTGGACAGTGGAGATGCAGGTAAAGGCGGTTGTCAGGGGGCTTAAGATAAAGGAGGTGCCTGTAAGGTACAGGCAGAGGATAGGTAGATCCAAGATATCCGGGACAGTAAAAGGGTCTCTGCTTGCAGGATACAGGATTATCTCTACCATCGTGAGCCTTTATATGAGACACAAAACTACCTTTGTATCTTGAAATGATCGACGTGTTATTCGATAATAATTGAAGGTAGAGGACCTCTCTTTTCTGGATCGAGGTTTGTCTGTATTTAGAAGAAGATCCTTCCTGAGGGGGAATAACCCATGGTTCCCCCTCCATCCATGTTCAGAGGGTTTTTGAAAGCGAGGTTTCCTGGAGGGAAGGGATCTTATTTATATGTTTTCCTGATAGGGTCTCATCTTATGAAGTAACATCGTTGAAGAAGGTGATCCAGTAAGGTGGAGCAGACTGTCAGGGACCGCATAAAAGAGGAGATAAGGATAGCAGGAGAGTATCTCGATGGTGCCTGCTCCCTGCTTGAGCGGGAGCTCTTTACACCCTGTGTGCTCCTTTCCTTCTACTCCGCCTTTCACGCAACGAAGGCGGTACTCCTTGCAGGGGGTGTGCGGGCTCCCGGTACGAGGCAATCAATCTCAGGGCTCAGGGGATTTGTTGAAAAGTTCGACCAGAAGCTCGCACCCATGCTCGAAAGATTGAAGGAGTTTAAGAAGGGTTTGAGAACGTCCATGGAATATACAGAGGAGGAGGCGAGGTTCAGGGTATACCAGGCAAGGGAGCTCTTCCTTGAGGTGAAGGACTTTTTGAGGAGGTTTCCCATAGGCACGATATGAGCAGAAGGGATATTACACAGAGGGTTGCCCTTGTGAGCCTTGGGTGTCCAAAGAATCTCGTCGATTCCGAGATAATGCTCGGTGTGCTCCTTGAGGATGGCTTTGAACTTACAACCGATGAGGGCGAGGCTGACATACTCGTTGTGAATACATGTGGATTCATCCAGGACGCAAAGGAAGAATCTATCGATGCCATACTCAGGCTTGCAGAGTATAAAAAGACAGGTAGGTGCAGGACCCTTGTGGTTGCGGGATGCCTTGCCCAGAGATACAGGGATGAACTGGCAGAGGAACTCCCCGAGGTGGATTACTTCATAGGTACTGGTGAGTACCCAAGGATAGGCGAACTTATAAGAAATGGTGGGGAGAGGAGAACAGTAGTAGAACCTCCCCCCTACATACACGACCACACCACACCGAGACTCCTTTCGACCACAGGTGTCTCCACGTATGTAAAGATAGCAGAGGGCTGTTCCAACAGGTGTAGTTACTGTACCATACCTGCAATAAGGGGGGATTTCAGGAGCAGGACCGTGGAGTCGGTAGCAAAGGAGGTGGAAGGGCTTGCGATTGAAGGCATAAAGGAAATAAACCTCATAGCCCAGGATACCACATCCTACGGAAGGGACCTTGATGGGGATGGGCTTTTTAGCCTGCTGAGAAGGCTTGTGGGGATAGATGGGCTGGAGTGGATAAGGCTTCTTTATCTCTATCCCAGCAGGGTTACAGATGAACTCATATCCCTCATAAGGGACGAAGAGAGGATAGTGAAGTATCTGGACATACCTATCCAGCATATAAATACCCGCATACTCGAAGCCATGAACCGTCCCTATACGAGGAAGGATGTGGAGAGACTCATAGAAAAGGTAAGGAAGGCTATACCCGGGGTGGTACTGAGGACCTCTCTTATAGTAGGTTTCCCGGGTGAGGGAGAAAGGGAGTTCAAAGAGCTCCTCTCCTTTGTGAAGGATACATGTTTTGAGAGACTCGGTGTTTTCAGGTACTCCAGGGAGGAGGACACACCTGCCTGGGGGATGGAGGGGCACCTGAGTGAGTCCATCAAACATGAGAGATTCGAGAGGATTATGGAGGCACAGAGCAGTATCTCCCTCGGGCACAACCGCAAGCTTATAGGCACCACCCTGAGGGTACTCGTTGAAGAGATGGATGATCAGGGCATAAGGGGCAGATGGGAAGGACAGGCACCTGATGTGGACGGTATAACCCATATTACAGAAGGTAATGGACTCTGTCCTGGAAGGTTCGTATCCATAAAGGTAACGGATGCATGGGAGTACGATATTGCAGGAAGGATAAGGTAAGGATAAGGTGCCCTGTGGTACCGTAAGGACACCCGTTTTCTCACCCAGAGGATGTTCACCCGGAGAGTGTTCACCCGGAGAGTGTCCCCTTCTTTTTTAGGAGAGCCACCTTTATACCGCTTCCTTCAAAAAGGGGTAGGAGTCTGGCGGGGTCTTCCTTCCTTGTAAAGTATCTCGGGTCTTTTGTTGACATGACGTTATTTTGCGGGGAGGGCTCTGGTTCCTCGGGTGGGGTGAAGTGTACAGGGATGAAGACCCGTGGCTTTATGGCTTTTACCGCCTCTACAATATCCTCTGTCCTTATGGCATGGATGTTGTCACATATACACATTATTGCCACGTCGATCCCCTTGAGGTCTTCCATCTCCTTTATCCTTGCTGTATCACCTGAGAAGTATATCCTCTGCCCCCTGAGTTCTATAAGGAAGCCACACCCTTCACCCTTCAGGTGAAATCCCCTGTGAGTGTATGCTTCCACCCCCTTTATCCTTACCCCTGAGAGTTCCACTGTCTCACCTATCCTGACAGTCCTGACGCCTTTTATATCCTGCGCACAGTATTTGATGTAACTCGGATGGAATGCGGTAAGCCTTGTCTTATCCGTCCTTATTGCGGATACGTATTCTGGCAGACAGTGATCCACATGGTGATGGGTTATGACTATGAGGTCTGCCTTCTGCGGAGGATCGTCGAGTACCACTGGATCGGTATAGACCACAAAACTATCGGAGGTGGTTATCCTTACGGTGGACTGTCCAAGCCACTCATACCTTATACCGTCCACCATTACATGGTCTTCCCTCTTCATGGGGCACCCTATGGTGGTTTTAGAGGGAACCAGGGGATGGATGAGATCCTGCGGTCCAGGGGTGGCACAACCTGAGATGTAAAAAAACTGCCCTGTAGAGGGGTCTTCATAGCGAGGTTCCCTCTGGGCTATATATTGAGTATTATATCATCGAGCCTGCGTTTGGGTACATGGTGCACACCCTCTTTATCCCGCCAGTACCTTACATCCCCGTCTGCCCCTACCGTCTCTATTACGACCCTTTCCTTTGGCTTTCCTATGGCTATCACAAGGAGGATTTCGTATCTCCGTGGTATGCTGAGTGCATCCCTGAGTGCCTCTCTGTTTATGGAGCCTATTATACACCCACCGAGTCCCCTTTCAACCGCACCGAGGAGTATGCTCTGGCTCGCTATCCCGTGGTCGCATTCAAAGGTCGATGCTATCTCGCGGTCGCCGAGTATGATGATATATGCAGATGGTCTTTCACCCTCATCTGGTCCGTGCCAGTCCTTTAGATAGCCTGCCCATCTCAGGTGGGGGAAGATAAGGGAGTTCTTATCTGGTTCACAGGAGAGTATGTACTTGAGGGGTTGGAGGTTTGCGGACGACGCAGAAAGCCTTGCAAGCTCGACCAGTTCCCTGAGGGTGGTTATATCTACCCTTTCCTCCTCATGAAATCGCCTGTAACTTCTGTTTCTGCGTATCAGCTCCGAGAGCACAGCCCCCTCCTTGGCTTCTATATTGCCATATTTCAACCCCCTTTTACAACAGGAATCGACCACCCCCTTGAATCCGCCCAAAGGAGGTCTCAACCAGAGGGTTTGTATACCCTGACCACAGGGTACTCCCTGGGTAAGGGGATTCTGGTCCGGGATTCGGACATGGATTGCCAGATCTTTCTGAGGGAAACCCCTTTTACAAAAGGGGTTTCCCTCAAACTCCCTTCCCCAAAACTTTTAATCTAAAGTTTTTTGGGAAAGGGGCCTGGGGAAAACCCTTTTTTT
>WGFF01000314.1 GCA_015492355.1 Deltaproteobacteria bacterium | reverse complement strand
TAACACACCGTCTGGATGGATGAACTATCAGGGTCTCCTTACCTTAATTCCCAACTGTTTCCTTATCAACTCACACAGGTATCTTTAATCTCTGCATGTCTTGGAATCGGTGCCTTTCTGCCTGAGCCGGGATTGTAAGTATATATCATGATGGGCTCCATGCCTCTTTTAATCTGCCCACATACCATCCTTCATCTATCCAGTATTCGAGTGTAAAACGTCTGTCCCCTCTCCTTTTCGATTTATCCATCCCTCTATAAACCCTGGCGGAGAGAGAGGGATTCGAACCCCCGGTTCCGTAGACACGGAACAGCTGATTTCGAGTCAGCCCCCTTCATCCACTCGGGCATCTCTCCAGCATTATTATATTAAACACATTTCATACCCCCTGTCAATTCGCAGGGGTACGGAGGACTACATGGATCCTGTCATGGGAGTAGGAGTTGAAGTCCGGCAGGTTCTTGAACACCCAGCCCCTTGCAACCTTTCTACCGTCCTTAAGAAGCTCAATAAGTACCGCAGGATTGTTCGGCTCCTCGGACCTGGAACCGATGTGGTCATCAAAGATGGTATAGTCTGGCACAAATGCCTCCACCTTCAGGACAAATCCCCCTTCCTTAAGCCTGACCTCGCCACCCACCTCGACCCTGTAGACCTCTCCCCCTTCCTTTCCACTATCCACAACCTCAAGCTCCACCTCCTTCCATCTCTCCCTTATCTCCTCAGAAAGCCTTATCTCCTTCTGTGTCTTTATACCTGAATGGGATACCTGTGCAAGGTCTTCCACATCCTTTGCATCCTCTATCTCAGGATGCCCCTCGGGCAGGGCTCTGGTCTCTATAGACTCGGAAGGCTCTCTACCACCTCCAGGTCCTTCACCACTACAGCCCGCAATGAAGACTATCACCGTAAGAATCAAAAATATCCTCATGATACATTACTCCTCGCTGGTTTTTTCCCTGATCCCTTTTCCCAGACCTTAAAAAATCCCCGGGCAAGGAAGCATGGAAGGTATCTTTAAAAGGCTAATCTACCGCCTCTTACGCATCTTAACCGCACCGAGTATGAGATTGGCGACCACACCTATGAAGTATATCTCGTCCTCCTTGAACTCCCTGACCTCTACGGTCTGGGCATTGACCACACCGAGTGGTTCGTCTCCAGAAAATATGGGATAGGAATACATGGTCTTTATGCGGTACTGTTCCTTTTCGGTCTCTGGAAAGTACCTGTAGCGCGGGTCCTTCGATATATCCTCAACGAGGATGGGTCTTCTTTCCCTAACCGCTGTACCTGTAACCCCCTCTCCTATTCTTAGTTTTGCCTCTCCAACAGCACTCTGCGAAAGCCCGTACGTACCCCTCAAGACAAGATATTCTCCATCCCAGAGGTATATGGAACATATATCCACACCGAGCCTCTTTGCGGTCTTTTCAGCCACACCCCTGAGTACCTCATCAAGGTCGTAGTCCGAGGATGCGAGCATGCTTATCTCCTCTATGGTGATGAGTTCCATACGTTCCCTGTCCGCACGTTCTATCTCGAAAAGTACCCCTCCCTTTGTATCCACCCTCAGGGCAAGGAGGCTGTCTTTTGAATAATGGGGATTTATTGCCCTGCTCGTGGATGGCGCGGGCCTGTACTCAGAGAAACCACACTCGCAGTGAAACTTCACCTTGTAGTCGTCCACCCGTGTGGACTCCATCTTCTTTCCGCACTTCCTGCACCGTATTATTGTCTCCATGTATCACTCCTTTTCTGAAGGAAGCTTCAGTGTCAGTACCTCTCCGCTCTCACCAGGAACACCCATCTCCCTGCCATCGAGGACAAGATTCACCCCTCCTGCGTTCCCGATAAGCAGGAGAAACCCCTTCTCTGCCTCCCATGAAACCTTTTCACCCTCCTTCAAAAGTACCTCAAAGGGCTCCTTATCATCTATGCTCGCCTTTATCCATGTACGCTCTATCGCGTTTATAACGAGGATATGTCCTTTCTGTGGTTCTTCCTGGGGCTTATCCCCCACTTCATCCCCTTCACCAGCGACAGCCATGGTCTCAGGGGAGGTGGGCTCTTCTTCCACTGTCTCCTCTGACAATTTTTCTGACTCCAAAGGGGGCTGGAAAGTTGCCATACCCGTAACCCCTTCATCCACGGTTTCCACAATGGATTCCCCCTCCTTTACATCACCTGAGGGTCCACCATCCTGTGTGTCATATCTGTTCATGAAGATAAAGGAGAAAAGTACTATCATCACCCCGATGACGAAAAGGGATACAACGAGCGCAATGCGCCTTCTTTCCGCTACGGTCCACTCTGTAGACCGGTGTTGTGGAAGGGGGGTTTTGGTCTCTTCAGCCTTTACCCCGCTCTCCTCCCTCGCCCTGAGTATCTCTTCGTACTGGAGTATGGCATCGTTCTCATCGAGCCCGAGACACTTGCAGTACGCCCTTATAAATCCCCTCACATAGGTGGGATGGGGAAGGCTGTCATAGTCGTCATCCTCGATAGCCCTGAGGAGATTGACGGGCACCTTTGTGAAGTCCGATACCTCCCTGAGAGAAATACCCCTTAACTTACGCTCCCTTTTAAGATACTCTCCAAGTCTATCCATCTCTTTTTCTCAAGGGAATAACCTGTGATAACAGAAAATGCCACCCTTTCAGGAGACCCCGATAGTGAGGCTTCCGGGAAGCAGTTGTCGTTGCCTGCAGGTGACAATAACCACAATTATGTAGATATTGAGGGCCAGGTTGTTGTGGGGAAAACCCTCCGGGCTATCGCCCTTTTTTGGTAAAAAAGGGTTTTTCCCCAGCCCCCTTTTCCCAAAAAACTTTAGATTAAAAGTTTTGGGGAAGGGAGTTTGAGGGAAACACCTTTTACAAAAGGGGTTTCCCTCAGAATTTAGTCCGAAAAAGATACCCATTACCTATATCAAAGGCCCTTCCCTCACAAGGAATCAGGGGTTTCACGATGGTTAAAACCCCTGAAGCAGATCAAAAGGCAACTACTTTAAGAGCTCTATATACTCCTTTGCGATATCTGCCTTCTCTGTCCCCGGGGCAAGTTCTATTACCTTCTCAAAGGTCCTGATGGCACCTTCCCTGTCTTTTTTACGTACCTGGGCTTTACCAAGGTTGAAGTACGCATCTATGTATGCAGGGGCAAGTTCCACAGCCTTTTTGTAAGCCTTTATAGCCTTATCGAGTTTGTTGAGCCTTTCGTAGACAAGGCCCATGTTGTTGTACGCCTTTACATAGGCTGGATTCAGCTCCACAGCCTTTTTGAGATGTTCGAGTGCCTCAGGGTAGTCTCCCTTGTTGTAGTATGCCAGGCCTATGTTTGTATGGGCTGACTCAGGGGTCTTGTAAAAGACATTCTCAAGTGCAGCTCTACACTCCTCTATAGCCCTGTCCCACTCCCTTTCTTCTATATATACTGCACAGAGGTTGGTGTGAGCCTCTGAAAAATTCTTATCGAGCCTTATAGCCTCCTTAAAATGTTCCTTTGCCTTGTCATTCATTCCCTTTGCAAAGTAGGCAAGCCCCAGGGCAGAATGGTATCTGGGCTCTTCAGGATCGAGTTCCACAGCGGTACTCAACTCCTTGAGTGCCTCCACAAGATTCCTATCCCTCAGGTACACCACCCCGAGCCTGTAACGTATCTCTGCCCTCTCATCCTTTTCCACCTGCGACATACCACAGGATGTAAGGAGAAGGACAAGCCATATTATAACAGAAACCTTCATGATGATGTAACCTCCGATCCTGCAGGGAAGGATGGTTGAAAAGGGATGGGGGGAAGGGCTCTTACAAAAGCCCTTCCCCCTCTGACAGCGATCCCGTTCATATATCCTCAAAATGGGTCAGGCGTTTGAACTCCCGATAGCGTGTGTGGATATCGTTCATGGTAAGGTTTCTGAGTCTGTCGAGACTGAAGGACTCCACATTGAAGGACGCCATCACACTGCCGAAGATTATAGCCTTTCTGAGGTTCTCCTCGCCCACATCCCCTGTATAGGCGATATAACCCATAAGCCCCCCTGCGAAGCTATCCCCTGCTCCAGTGGGGTCGTATATATCCTCAAGAGGATAGGCAGGTGCAGAGAATACAGACCTTCCGTTGAACATGAGTGCACCATACTCACCACGCTTTATTATCAATATCCCTGGACCACAGTCCAGTATGAACCGTGCCGCCTTTACAAGGCTCGGCTCCCTTGCAAACTCCCTTGCCTCGCTCTCGTTTATGACAAAGAGGTCTACATACCTGAGCAGTTCCCTGAGTGCATCGTACTTGCCCTCTATCCAGAAATTCATGGTATCACAGGCAACAAACATGGGCTTCCTTACCTGTTCGAGTACCTTGAGCTGGAGCTCCGGGTCTATGTTGGCGAGGAATACATAGGGTATATCCCTGTACTCCTCTGGAAGTACGGGATCGAAGTTACTGAATACGTTGAGCTGTGTGTCTATGGTATGTGCCTGATTGAGATCGTAATCGTATCTACCCTTCCATCTGAAGGTCCTTCCGTTCACACGCTTGAGCCCCTTGATGTCTATGTCCTTTTCGTTAAAAACCCTTATATGTTCTTCAGAGAAGTCCTCCCCGACCACTGCAACCAGGTTTACCTTTGCAAAATAACTCGCAGAGGCGGAAAAATAGGTGGCAGAACCACCGAGCACATCCTCTGCCCTGCCAAAGGGTGTCTCCACAGAATCAAAGGCAACAGAACCTACAACGAGTATATCCATCCCTTCCCATCCCCCTCAGAGGTATTTTCCAGCGATAATCTTTAGTGCCTGTTTCGTTTCCTCGGGTATGGCATCCCTATCGGTTACAATGGCATACTTAAGGGCGGTAGCGCATCCGCACCTTCTTGGATGGCTTATCACTGGAACTGCCTTTTTTATTATCTCCTTTGCCTTCTCCACGTTTGCCCTGAGGGTCTGGAGTATCATCTCCACTGTTACTGATTCCTCCTCTTCGTGCCAGCAGTCATAATCCGTTGAGAGTGCAAGGGTCGCATAGCATATCTCTGCCTCACGGGCAAGTTTTGCCTCTGGCAGATTGGTCATGCCTATTACATCCACACCCCAGCCCCTGTATATGTTCGATTCTGCCTTCGTTGAAAACTGGGGTCCCTCTATACATATATAGGTGCCACCCCTGTGGACACCACCGCCTACCTCCCTTGCAGACCTGTAAAGTATGTCACTCAGAGCGGAACAGACAGGCTCTGCAAACTCCACATGCCCCACTATGCCAGAGCCGAAAAAGGTGCTCACCCTCCTCTTTGTACGATCGAAGAACTGATCCACTATGACCACATCTCCTGGCTTTATCTCCTCCTTCATGCTTCCCACAGCGGATACCGATATTATCCACTCCACCCCGAGTTTCTTCATACCATAGATGTTCGCCCGGTAGTTCACCTCCCCTGGAAGTATCCTGTGTCCCCTGCCATGCCTTGGAAGAAACACCATCTTTACATCACCGAAAAAACCGACCATGAAATCATCAGAGGGCTCACCAAAAGGGGTGGTAACCCTTACAGGCTGCACATCCCTGAGCCCTTCCATCTCGTAAAGTCCGCTACCACCGATAACACCGACTATCCTCTCTGCCATACCCTAACCTCTCCTTTTAGTTTTGGTAATGGGTCGTCAAATCGGACCTGAATCTTTGTTGTGGTGAAGACACTGCGGGCTATCGCCCTTTTCTGGTAAAAAGGTGTTTTCCCCTGCCCCC
>WGFF01000313.1 GCA_015492355.1 Deltaproteobacteria bacterium | reverse complement strand
GGGAAAGGGGGCTGGGGAAAACACCCTTTTACCAGAAAAGGACAATAGCCTTAAGGGTCTTCCCTGCTATACGCCGCACAATTCAGATCCGATTCGGTGAGCCGTTATCAAACATACAATAAATGACATACGGATTGTTCCTGGAAGGAGAGACCTGAAAGGCACATCAAGTATCAGGATTCTGTCCACATCAGAACCTTCTCCTGGCCATCTCTTCTTCAAAATACTTCCTGTAGAGCACATCCCATTCCCTGCTTCCCTCGGGTATATCCCTCGAAAGGGAACGTATCTTGTTCCGTGCTATCGTGTCCACCTCATCCTCCACCTTGAGATAATCCCGTATGACCCGTTTTATCTCCCTCAGGGCAAAATCATCGTTCGTATAGTCTGCAAGGTCATCCTTCCAGATACCATCCCATATAAGATGTGCTATGTGGGAGATTCGCTCCTCGGATAACCTCAAAGTACAATACCCCTTTCCTTTGCCAGCTTGTTCTTTACCATGTTGAACATCTTTCTGTAATCCGCCCTGTGGGTATCTATCATATCCGCATGGGCATTGAGTATCCTCTCAACCTCCCTGTCGAGTTCATCCTCCCTTCGCAGGTCCTGCAAGAACACATCCACTATCTTCTTCAACACCTTCTCTTCGTCGGTCTTTATCTCTATGAGCCCCTTTTTCTTGAGGTTATCGAGTATTAGAAAGGCTATCTTCTCTACCTGCTCTTTTGAGAGTTTCATAATAGGGTTAAATTACCACAGTCCATCCCTCTTTTCAACAGGTAATGGCTCACCCTACACACCTGCCCCTTCGATATATATTGACTTGGAGGTACTTTTATTTTATATATACCCTTATTCCTTCCCAGCAAGGAAACCAAGGAGGTAAGGCTGATGAAAGGGATCAAGGAAAGTACGTTTTCAAGGTATGTTGCCCTGATAGTTACAATCGGTGTATTCATCCTTACCATCGTACCAAGGGATACATTCGCCTATGTGATAAGCGGTGAAGCCCAAGCCCTTACAAGGCACTCTGACCTGCAGAGAATAGACAATATCCTCCAGACCGAGGCTATCAAGGAGAGGCTCGAAAGACTGGGGCTTTCCATGGAGGAGATACAGGGCAAGCTCAAAAGACTCTCCGATGAGGAACTCCACAGATTCGCCAACCAGTTAGAGAGCATCTATCCCGGTGGGGGGGTGCTCGGTGTGGTGGCTGCGGTACTCATAATCATCATACTCGTACTCGTACTCTTCAAGATAACAGGACACAAGATAATAATAAAATAGGGCTTTTCCAGAGTATCCTTGAGAGTCCTCCTGCCATTCCTTTTGATCCTTGTCTCCAGCTGTACGCCATCCCTCATGGATGTTACAGAGGAGATGGAGAGAGACCCTTCTTCTGGCTTTATCATAGAAGGGGTGCCCTTCTTTCCCATGGAGGGATGGATGTGTGGTCCCTCATCACTTGCAAGTGTGCTGAACTATCATGGCGAAGAGGTTGACCCAGAGGAGATAGCCAGCAAGGTATACAGACAAGACCTCAGGGGCAGTCTTCTCATGGACCTCCTTCTTTATGCAAAGGAGAGGGGTTTTTATGCGGTGTACTACAGTGGTGGACTCGACGACCTTAAAAGCAAGCTCTCAAAGGGCATACCCCTCATACTCTTCCTCAATCTCGGTCACGAACTCTATCCTGTCGGTCATTATGTGGTCGCTACGGGATACAGCGACAGGGCTCAGGTGGTGATAGTCCATTCTGCCCTGGAAAGGGAAAAGGTACTGGGCTACAGGTGGCTTTTTAAGAGATGGAAGAAGACAGGCTTTTCAACACTCCTTGTCCTGCCCCGTGGTGACGTAAGGCGTGCAGAAGAACATATTAAAAGGGCGCGCCTCCTCGAAAGGGAAGGTAACACAGACAAAGCCCTTGAGGAATATAACATGGCTATAAGGGTCGATCCACCACAGCCAGACATCCTCTTTGCAATGGCGGATATACTCATAAAAAAGGGAGACCTTGAAAGGGCAGAAGGGTATCTCCTCAGGGCAGTGGAGCTCGATCCGGGGAATGGTATCTATTACAACAACCTTGCATGGGTGTACATGGAACTCGGAAGGCACACACACGCAGAAAGGTATATAAAAAAAGCCCTGACAATAGACCCTGCAAGAAGGCACATATACCTCGATACCCTCGGCACCCTGGAGATGGAAGGTGGTAGACTGGATGAGGCAGAAAGGATACTCCTTGATGCCCTCTCCAGTACACCACAGGATGATAGATACTCCCTTTCCTACATCTGCAGCCATCTCCACGAACTCTATACACTCAAGGGCTGTAATGATGATTGTCTACGGAATAAACCCTGTGCTGGAGGTCTTACGATCCCACCCTGAAGATGTAAAAAAACTCCTCCTCTCCCTTACAAGGGACGATAGGGTAGCAAAAGAGATTTTTAGCCTTGCACGCTCGATGAATATACCCGTTGAGCGGGTGGAAAGGGAAGTCATAGGCTCCCTTGCTGGTGTACAATCGCACCAGGGGGTGTGTGTTATCGTAAGGGGTGGATACAGATACAGGGACCTTGAAGACTTAATAGCTGGATGGAGAGAAGAAAAGGAGCCAGCCCTATTTGTAATACTCGATTCCATCCAGGACCCACAGAACATGGGTACACTCATAAGGACAGCCCATTCAGCAGGGGTTCACGGCGTTATAATACCCAGGGATAGAACCTGTGCCATTACATCCACGGTTGTAAAGGCTTCGAGCGGGGCAACGGAATACACACCTGTAGCCAGGGTGGTGAACCTCGCAAGAACAATAGGAAGGCTCAAAAAAGAGGGTATCTGGGTTGTGGGACTCGAGGCTGGTTCAGGGAAAGATATCTACACCTGGGACCTCACGGACCATACAGCCATTGTCCTGGGAAGCGAGGGCAGGGGATTGAGAAGACTTATCCGAGAGAGTTGCGATGTTATACTCTCCATCCCCATGAAAGGAAGGCTCTCATCCCTCAACGTCTCGCAGGCAGGTGCAATAGTCCTCTTTGAGGCAAGACGCCAGAGGTTGTACGGAAGGAAGTAACACTCAGCGTGCAGGACAGGATTTTACAATTTAAACCCCAAATGTGAGGAATCCTTTGTGGTAAAAACCCATGTGTGGCGTTGAATCCCGGTCCTATGGTGGGGGCGATTATCCCCCTATCCCATCCTTCCTGACAGCGGTCTCCCTGCGAGAAGATGCATGTGCAGATGGTATACTGTCTGACCACCCTCATCATTGGTGTTGACCACAACCCTGAAACCACTCCTGTCAACACCTACTTTCTTTGCCACCTCCTTTGCCACCTCCAGCATCTCACCGAGAAGCCCCATGTCATCACAGTCAAGAAGGGTCGGACAATGAGACCTCGGTATGATAAGAAGATGGGTCGGTGCCTGCGG
>WGFF01000312.1 GCA_015492355.1 Deltaproteobacteria bacterium | reverse complement strand
GTGGTGATGTGGAACCTCTCAAGATTTCTCCTCATCTCCCTCAGTCGAGACCTGTGTACATCGAATGCCCATACACTACCCTTCCCTCCCATCATCTGTACTATATGGATGGTCTTTCCGCCTGGAGCAGCACAGGCATCGAGTATGGTCTCGTCTGCCCGTGGAGACAGGAGCACCACCACCAGCTGTGATGCCTCGTCCTGGATGTAGTAACGGGGATCAAAGGGTAGCAGTGGTCTTAAGCCACCACTGACCTCTATACCGTACGGTGAATAGGTGGTCTCCCTTACAGTAAAGCCTTCCTTCTGGAGTTCCTCTACCAGTCTTTTGCGTGAGACAACAAGGGTATTCACCCTTATAGTCCTCGGCGGGGGGGTGAGATTTGCCCTACAGAGCCCTATGGTCTCCTCGGTATCAAACCTCCCGAGCCATCTCCTTACCATCCATTCAGGATGGGAGTACACAACAGATATATGCCTTACAGGCTCCTTTTCCAGGTCGGGATATCTTACCCCATCCATGCCTGTGGCTATCCTCCTCAGAAGGGCGTTTACAAAACCTGCCTTCTTTGTGCCGTAGGGTTTTATGACCTCCACGGTCTCGAAGATAGCCACTGAGGGTGGGATCCTTGAAAGGAAGAGGAGTTGATAGACACCTATCCTGAGTGCGTTGAGTACCCTGTGTTCGAGCCTCTTTGTGGTTATCCTTGAGAAGGCATCAATAATCCAGTCTATCCGTATATACCATCTCAGAACCCCGTAGACTATCTCTGTGGTGAGCGCCCTGTCAGGTTCAGGAAGCCCTGTAAGATGCCTTTCAAGAAGCACATCCGCATATGCCCTTCCCCCAACGACCCTGTTGAGTATATCCAGTGCAACCCTTCGTGCACCCTTCCCTGATACACCTCTTTTCATATATTCACAGGGCCACACCCCTTGGGCAATCCCAGCCACAGAAGACCGTGCATCTTTCCCCTCTCCAACAGAAGGGTCTTTTCTCTATTCACCGAGAGCCTCCACTATGGCATCGCCCATCTCAGAGCATGTCACCTTAGTGGTGCCCTCGCTGTATATATCCGGTGTCCTGAGCCCTTTTTCAAGCACCCTCTCAACAGCCCGTTCTATGTCCTCGGATGCAGATGCCATATCAAAGGAATACCTGAGCATCATGCTTGCAGAAAGTATGGTCGCTATGGGATTGGCTATGTTTTTGCCCTCGATGTCAGGTGCACTCCCATGGACCGGCTCGTACATCGCCCTTACCATCCCGTCCTCTTTTGCACTGCCAAGGCTTGCTGATGGAAGCATACCTATGGAGCCTGTAAGCATCGCCGCCTCATCAGAGAGTATATCGCCAAAGGTATTCTCCGTCAGGATCACATCGAACTGCCTCGGCTCCCTTATAAGTTGCATGGCACAGTTGTCCACGTACATGTGGCTGAGTTCCACATCGGGGTATTCCTCACCTACCCTTGTTACAACCTTCCTCCAGAGCTCCGTTGTCTCCAGCACATTCGCCTTATCCACACTCGTAAGCCTCTTTCTCCTCTTCTGTGCCACCCTGAACCCAACCCTTGCTATCCTCTCTATCTCAGGGGTAGTGTAGACCATCGTATTGACACCACGCTCCATACCATCGGGCAGTCTCTCCACACCCTTTGGTGTGCCGAAATACAACCCACCTGTAAGTTCCCTCACCACCACAAGGTCGACCCCTTCCACAACCTCCTCCTTGAGCGTGGATGCAGAAAGGAGGGGCTTGTAGAGTTTTGCAGGTCTGAGGTTGGCGAAGAGATCGAGCTCCTTTCTGAGGGCAAGGAGTGCCCTTTCTGGTCTTACAGAATAATCGAGCCCCTCCCACCTCGGACCCCCCACAGCCCCGAGGAGTATGGCATCGCTCTTGAGGGCAAGGTCGAGCACCTCCTCTGTAAGTGGTACACCGTGCCTCTCTATGGATGCACCACCCACCAGTGCCTCTGTGATGTGGAATCCCACACCGTATCTCTCACCCACAAACCTGAGTACCTTCAAGGCCTCCCTGGTTATCTCCGGACCTATACCATCCCCTGGAAGTACAAGTATCCTGTATCCCTTCACGGTAAGATTCCTCCTCCCTTGATTACCTCCCTCCTCGGGTCCATCTTAGATGAAAGACGATGCTATCTTCTGGAGGGTCTCCATGAACTTCTGATGTCCGCTGAAGGGTATCACGATGGTGCTCTTTCTGTCGTTGGATATCTCTGCTATCTGGATGAACTTTCCACCATCGTTTTCCTTGAGGTCCACAAAAAGGGTCTTGTTCTCTATGTGAAGTTTCTCTGTAGCAAGAATCCTGCTTCTGATGCCTTCTTTCTTCATACAACCCCCTTTTTCTGTAACGATTCTATGAGTCCGCCTGCCTTTATCAGTTCCTGCATGAACGGAGGAATGGGCTTTGCCCTGAAGCGTCTGTCCCGTGTCCTGTTGTATATCTCACCTGTCGATATATCCACCTCCAGCTCATCACCCTGCTCTGTTCCATCCAC
>WGFF01000311.1 GCA_015492355.1 Deltaproteobacteria bacterium | reverse complement strand
AGGCATCACCCAGCCCCCCTGGCAACTGTACACTGTGGGTTGCATCGAATATGACAGGATAGCCCATCCCCCTCATTATCGGCAGGGCTCGGAAGTCCACAACGAGGTTATTGTATCCGAAGCTCACCCCCCTCTCTGTAAGCAGGATGTTTTCGTTACCTGTGGAGCGGAGTTTTTCTATTACGTTTTTCATATCCCATGGCGCCATGAACTGACCCTTCTTTACGTTCACACAGCGAGCCATCCTCCCGCACTCAACGAGGAGGTCTGTCTGCCTGCACAAAAAGGCAGGCACCTGTACCACATCCACCACCTCTGCAACCCGCCCTACATCCTCTCTACAGTGCACATCCGTGAGCACGGGCACTGAAAACCCCTCACCAGCCCTTCTGAGTATATTGAGTCCTTTCTCAAGCCCAGGACCCCTGAAGGAGTGTATGGAACTACGGTTTGCCTTATCATAGGAAGCCTTGAATATAAAGGGTATACCCATCTCAGAGGTGATACCCTTGAGTTCCTCAAGGGTGTAAAAGACCTCCCTTTCATCCTCTATCACACAGGGACCAGCAATCAGAACGAATCCCCTGCTGCCACCACCAATGGTAATATCACCGATACTTATCTCCTTCATACCTTCTCTTGATCACCGCTTCTGGTGGTCTTTTTCTTCTTTCTCGTCTTCCTGCGTCCCTTCTTGAGGAGATATTTCCTTTCGAGTACGGACTTAACAAAACCACGGAAGAGGGGATGGGGATGCATGGGACTGCTCTTGAATTCGGGATGGAACTGGCATGCAACGAACCAGGGATGGTTTTTGTATTCGATTATCTCAACGAGTTTTCCATCAGGGGAAAGCCCGCTGAACTCCACACCCACCTTTTCGAGTACCTCTCTGTAGCGGTTGTTCACCTCGTATCTGTGCCTGTGCCTCTCGCTTATCTCAAGGGTATTGTAAGCCCTGTGCGCCCTTGAACCCTTCTTGAGTACACATGGATACGCCCCGAGCCTCATGGTGCCACCCTTTACGTTTATACCCTTCTGTTCCTCCATGAGGTCTATCACAGGGTGAGGGGTCTCTGGGTCGAACTCCGAACTGTTCGCCTCCTTGAGCCCGCAGAGGTCTCTGGCTATCTCTATAACCGATACCTGCATACCGAGGCATATCCCCAGAAAGGGTATCTTCCGCTCCCTTACGTACCGTATGGTTGCTATCTTTCCCTCCACGCCTCTACTGCCGAAACCACCGGGTATGAGCACACCGTCGAGGTCCTTGAGGAGCTGATGTGGTCCCTTCCTTTCCACCTCCTCCGAATCTATGTACTCGAGGTTAACCTTCGTGCTGTTTGCTATACCTCCGTGGATGAGTGCCTCATGGAGACTCTTGTATGAATCCTGGAGATTCACATACTTGCCAACAATACCGATGGTAACCTCGTATCTTGGATTACCTACCTTCTTTACTATACGTTCCCACTGTTCGAGTTTCGGCGCCCTTGTCCATATGTTGAGGAGCTTGACTATCTTGCTGTCGAGCCCTTCCCTGTGGAAGACAAGGGGAAGTTCATACACACAGTCCACATCCACTGCGGATATGACCGCATCCCTCTCAACGTTGCAGAAAAGGGCTATCTTGTTCTTTATCTCCGGGCTCAGCGGTCTGTCTGCCCTGCAAAGGAGTATATCAGGCTGGATACCTATCTCCCTGAGTTTGTTCACACTGTGCTGGGTGGGCTTGGTCTTGAGTTCCTTTGCAGAGGCTATGAACGGCACGAGGGTGAGATGTACGTATATGCAGTTTTCTCTGCCGAGATCGAACCTTAACTGCCTTATCGCCTCGAGAAATGGCAGGCTCTCTATATCACCCACGGTGCCACCTATCTCTATAATCGCAACATCCACCTCGTTTGCCACATCGAGTATCTTGCTCTTTATCTCGTCTGTTACATGGGGTACGACCTGCACTGTGCCACCGAGATAATCGCCCCTTCTCTCCTTGGTGATGATGGCATCGTATATCTGACCAGTTGTAAAATTATTCCTGCTCGTCATCCTTGCGGATGTGAATCTCTCGTAGTGTCCGAGATCGAGGTCTGTCTCTGCACCATCGTCTGTAACAAAGACCTCTCCGTGCTGGAAGGGACTCATGGTGCCTGGATCGACGTTTATATATGGATCGAGCTTCTGAAGGGTTATGGTCAGCCCCCTGGACTCAAGGAGTGCCCCTATGGATGCACTGGCAAGACCCTTACCCAGGGATGATACCACCCCCCCTGTTACGCATATAAACTTCGTATTCACAGACTTTTTCTCTACCATGGATGAAGATGCCATAGAATGTGTCAATGAGGGTCTGTTATCCTGTTCCTCATAAGAAGCCTTACCCTTTCCAGGTCTTCCGGGGTATCCACAGAGACAGGATTGTGGTGGGTCTCTACAACCCTTATCCTGTAGCCGTACTCAAGGGCACGGAGCTGTTCCAGCCCCTCGATCCCTTCAAGGGGAGTGGATTCGAGTCCAGAAAGGTCCATGAGAAAATCCTTGCGGTACACATACAGACCTATATGCTTGTACGCACTACCCCCCTCTGAACCACCAAAACCCCCTTCAGGGAAATAGGGTAGAGGACTCCTGGAAAAGTAAAGGGCAAACCCTGCCCTGTCAGTAACTACCTTTACAACATTGGGGTCTCTGAACTCCCTCTCATCCCTTATCCTTGTCTTGAGGGTGCAGAGTGGTATGGCAGGGTCATCCACAAGGGGTTTTATCGCAGAATCTATCATATCAGGCTCAACGAGTGGCTCATCTGCCTGTAGATTAACCACTATCTCCACATCCAGTCCTTCCACAGCCTCTGCAACCCTGTCTGTGCCAGACCTGAGGTGAGGGGACGTAAGGACAACCTTCCCACCGAAACCCTCCACCACATCCACCACCCTTCTGTCATCCGTCGCAACCATAACATCGTCCACAAGCCCTGCCCTGCCCGCACGCTCGTAGACGTGCTGAACCATGGGCTTCCCGCATATATCCGCAATGACCTTCCCCTCCAGACGGGTGGCACCGAATCTTGCAGGAATAACCACAACAACTCCCATTTCGGTCAATATTATTCAAATACAACCTCTATGTCAAGAAAAGGGTTGAAATCATCGCAAAATACATGGATACTATAGTCTTAAGAGAGATTACCTTTACGGAAGGTTTTACAGAAGGTGGACTGTAACCCTCTATAAAGAGGGTCTTCCACTCGACAAAAAGACATGAAAGAGAAGATAATACTCATAGAAAAGGGCAAGGAAGGTGTGGTACTGCCCGAGGAGTACCTGAGGAGTCTTGAACTCATACCAGGGGCAGAGGTTGAGATAGAGCTCGATAGAAAAAAGCGAAGGATCATCATAAAACCCGTAAGGGAGGAGAACTTCCTTAAACACTTCAGGGACTCCATGGAAACAATGGCATGACCCCTGTGTCATCGTAGGTTTATGAAGATATTTAAACTACCGCAACTTCTGGAATCATCCACAGATGGTGAGTACTGTTTAGGATTCAGGGACCTCAACAGCCATGCGGTCTATCTCCTCTACGGGCGGATGAGACCGAACGAATCCGGAAGAAGGATAGCCCCGGGCAGGGGACACGAAGAGATAGTCTATGTGGTGGATGGAAGGCTCAGGGTGAAGAATACCACCTCCAGCTTCATGGTGAGCTCAGGCGAGGCATTCCATATAAGGGATGACGAGGTCTTCTTTCTTGAGAACCCCACTCAAAGGGAGGCTATATACATCATTGCTGGAGGACACATCTCCCCCCACCACACCGAGGATGCGTCAACTGAGGGAGGGGCTACGCCCCCTGAATGATATCCACCACACTCTCTTCCTGACCTATAGCCATTATGTGGGCGCCGTGACAGAAACCTCGAAGCTCTCGGAGCTGTCTTGTGGCTATCTCCACACCCTTTTTGAGCTCGTCATCGGTGGATCGGAGTTCATCTATGAGTCCCTGTGGTACCTTCACCCCCGGCACATTCCTGTTGAGATAGTCTGCCATCCTTGCTGACTTAAGGAGCAGTATGCCACCCAGTATCCTGACCCCGAGCCTCTCAGCCCTCTCGAAAAACCTCTTGAACCTCTCCATATCGAATATCGCCTGTGTCTGGAAGAACCGTGCACCTGCCTGTATCTTCTTTTCGAACTTTATCTCCTCAGGCTCCCAGGGTTCTGCCTCAGGGGAGACAACCGCCCCTATAAAGAAATCCGTCGAACCCCGCAGTTCCCTGTCCTTGAGATTCCTGCCCTCGTTGAGTCTCTTTATGGTGTGTACGAGCTGTACAGAGTCGAGATCGAAGACCGCCTTTGCCTCCCTGTGATCACCGAAACGGACGTGGTCCCCTGTAAGGGCGAGTATGTTCCTTATACCGAGCACCCATGCACCGAGGAGATCGGACTGTATGGCTATGCGGTTTCTGTCCCTGCATGTCATCTGGAATACAGGCTCCACACCCTCCTTGAGGAGGAGCACAGAGCAGGCAAGGCTTGATAGCCTCATCACAGCCCTCTGGTTGTCTGTAACATTGGCAGAGACTATGTATTCCCTGAGAAGTCTCGCCTTGCGGAGGAATGCCTCTGTATCCGTCCCCCTGGGGGGGCATATCTCCGCTGTTATGACGAACCTGCCGGAGTGGAGCTCTCTTTCAAGTCTGCTTTCAGGCACTTACAGAAAAGGTCTCCCTTCTATGGCATCTATTATGGACTCAAAAAACCTCAACCCGTCTCTGCTCCCCAGTATCCCCTCACATGCCCTTTCAGGGTGGGGCATCATACCGAGTACGTTTCTCTCCCTGTTCAGAATGCCTGCTATGTTTCTCAGGGCACCATTGGGATTGGAAGAATCCTCTATCCTGCCATCGGGTGTGGAGTACCTGAAGACAATCCTGTCTTCGTCCTCAAGGATCTTAAGGGTATCCTCATCCGCAAAGTAGTTGCCATCCGCATGGGCTATGGGAAGCCTGAGCACCTCTCCATCCCTGTACCGTGAGGTAAATGGTGTGGATGTGGTCTCCACCCTTACATGGACGTAATCGCATATAAACTTGAGTGTCCTGTTCCTCATGAGCACCCCGGGAAGGAGCCCTGCCTCCGTGAGTATCTGGAAACCGTTGCATATACCAACGACGAACCCACCCTTCCTGGCAAAGTCCACCACCATCTCCATGACAGGGGAAAACCTTGCTATGGCACCTGGTCTTAGGTAGTCTCCATAGGAAAAACCCCCGGGGAGGACCACACAGTCGAACCCCTTGAGGTCTGTTCTCCCATGCCATACAAACTCTGTATCCCTGCCCAGTATGTGTTTCAGCACATGGTAGGCATCGTGGTCACAGTTCGACCCTGGAAAGACAACCACCCCGAACTTCATAAGCCTCCCTCAATCCACCTCTATCCTGTAGTCCTCGACCACTGGATTGGAAAGGAGCCTTTCGCACATCCCTTCTATCCTCTTTTCAGCCTCATCCCTGGAAGACCCCTCGAGTTCGAGCTCTATGAGTTTACCCGTCCTCACATCCCTGACCTCATCGAACCCGAGAGACCTCAGGGCACCAAGGATTGCCTTTCCCTGGGGATCGAGAACCCCCTTTTTAAGTGTAATGAATACCCTTGCCTTCATGAGAGCACCTTTTCAAGAACATCCCTGTACGCCTCCTCGACCCTGCCAAGGTCTCTGCGGAACCTGTCCTTGTCCATCTTCTCCTTTGTCTCCCTGTCCCATAGCCTGCACCCATCAGGGGTTATCTCGTCACCAAGGAGTATATCCCCCCTGTGCCTTCCGAACTCGAGCTTAAAATCCACAAGTATAATGCCCCGTTCGTCGAAAAAGGGTTTGAGAAGATCGTTCACCCTGAGGGCCGTCTCCTTCATGACCCTTAGCTCATCCTCCTCCGCAAGGCCAAACGCCTTTATGTGATACTCATTTATCATGGGGTCTCCAAGGGGATCGCTCTTGTAGTAGAGCTCGAGCACTGTCTCCTTGAGCGGGGTACCCTCCTCAACCCCCATCCTCTTTGCAAGACTCCCTGCAACCACATTCCTCACTATCACCTCAACAGGTATTATCTCCAGTCTCCTTACAAGCATCTCCCTTTCTGAAAGCATCTTCACAAAATGGGTCCTGACACCCCTCTCCTCCAGATACTCGAATATACGCGAGGACATACGGTTGTTTACCACTCCCTTGCTCTCAATGATCCCCTTCTTCTTACCATCGAAGGCAGTAGCCTCGTCCTTAAAATAGAGTACCACAAGGTCAGGGTCATCTGTGGAATAGATGATCTTTGCCTTGCCCTCATAAAGCCTTTCACCCTTCTCCATATCATGCCTCCTTTTCCGAACTCCCCTGCTCCATGAGGGAAACCCTTTTTTACAAAAAAGGGCGATAGC
>WGFF01000310.1 GCA_015492355.1 Deltaproteobacteria bacterium | reverse complement strand
TCTGTTGAGCGTTAAGGTCCATGGCGAAACAATGTAAGAGTTTCTTGAATTTTTGTTCTGAGATTTTTGCTCGTTTTAGGTAACGGTTCTTTTGTCGATTTTTGTAGGCCATGACTGGACTTAGAGTAATCTAAGTCCCCTGACCTAGTCAAGAGCCTTTATAAAAAAGTAGTACCTTAGAAAAACATGGGGGTTTCAGGGGGTAAAACCCCCTGAAGTAATGAAAAATGGAAGACCTGATAAAGGAGATAAACGCCCTTGAGGGGGGAAGGGGGTTTACTGTCTGCGGGCTCTACGGCTCATCTAAGTCGTACCTTCTGGCAAGGTTTGTGGAGAGGACCAGAAGGCACATCCTTGTGGTAACCCCTGATGAGTCCACCTCCGAAGACCTTGCGGGGGAACTCGGTATGTTCCTTCGCAGGGAGGATATCGTCCACTTTCCCTCCACAGAGCTCCTCCCCTTCGAGACCCAGCAGGTACACCCTGATATACTTGCAGGGAGGATGGAGTTCCTCTTCACCCTCCTGAACAGCAACAGCCTCATCGGAGTAACACCTGTTGTAAATCTCCTCCAGAGGGTCATACCCAAGGAGGTACTCATCAATAGGACCATCTATATAAAGAAAGGCCGTGAGTGTGACCTGGTGAGATTCATGGGCTTGCTGAGCGAGATGGGATACGTAAGGAGGTCGATGGTGGAGGAACGGGGGGAGATGAGTATAAGGGGTGGAATAGTAGACCTCTTTCCTCCGTCTGGAAGGGAGCCGGTGAGGATTGAGTTCTTCGGTGACGAGATAGAGTCCATAAGGTATTTTGACCCTTCCACCCAGAGGTCTATAAAGGAGGTGGAAGAGCTGAGGATACTACCTGCTGGTGAGGTTGTCGCAGACTGGAAGGAGAGGCATTCTGTAAAGGAGCGGTTGGTGGAGAGGGCAATGGAGCTCGGTCTCGAAAGAGAGGCATGGGAAGGGCTTGCAGAGAGGTTGAGAGAGGGTGTGGATGTATCTGGAATGGGCTCCATACTGCCACTTTTTTACGAAAGGCTCGATACCCTCTTCGACTATCTGAGGAACGATACGGTTATATTCCTTGTGGAGCCATCATCCGTTAGGTCAGGTATGGATGACCTCTTCGAGGTAATCCATAACGAAGAGGAAAGGGCACTGAAGGATAGAAGGTTCTTTGTAAGGCCTGATACACTCTATCTCAAAAGGGATGAACTCCATTCCCTCATGGATAGACTTCCTGTTGTGGGGCTCGAAGGGATGAAGGGCACTGGAGTGGAGATAGATACGGAATCGAACATGGATATAAGGCAGGATATAAACCTCAGGAGGGGCGATACACCCCTGAGACCACTTGCAGACAGGATAGCGGGATGGCTCGAGGAGGGAAGGTGTGTATACATAACATCGCACAACCGTGGACAGGCAGATAGGACAAGGGAACTCATCGGGGGATACGGACTTAAGCCTGAGTTCACAGATGGCTATGAGATACTGAAAAGGAGGGGACCCTTTCTCGGAATAGTTGTAGGCACCCTCTCCACTGGTTTCAGGATACCCTCTGAAGGGATAGTGGTGATAACAGAGGAGGAGATATTCGGCGAGAGGGTCAGGCGGAGGATACCACCACCAAAGGGTGTGAGGGATTTTCTTACCGAGCTCCAGGACCTCTCCACAGGCGACTACGTGGTCCACAAACAGCACGGCATAGGGCTCTACAGGGGGCTTAAGAGGCTCTGTATAGATGGGGTAGACTGTGAGTTCATGCTCATAGAGTATAGGGGTGGCGACAGACTCTATCTGCCCGTGAGTAGAATGGACCTGGTCTCCAAGTACCGTGGACCAGAAGGCAGGAGCCCTGAGCTCGATAGACTCGGTGGCAGTGGCTGGGAGAGGACAAAGAAAAGGGTCAAGAAGGCAGTAGGAAGGATAGCGGGTGAACTACTGAAACTCTATGCAGAGAGGGCTGTGGCAAGGGGATTTGCCTTCTCACCCCCTGACAGGCTTTTCAGGGAATTCGAGGCTGGCTTCGAGTATGATGAGACACCGGATCAGGCACGTGCCATAGATGAGTGTATAAGGGATATGACGGATGAGAAGCCCATGGACAGACTGGTATGCGGGGATGTGGGCTATGGGAAGACAGAGGTGGCAATGAGGGCATCTTTCAAGGCAGTGCTCGATTCCAAACAGGTTGCAGTGGTTGTGCCCACCACTGTACTTGCCCAGCAACACTACATGACCTTCAAAAAGCGATTCGCACCCTATCCTGTGATAGTGGAGGTACTGAGTAGATTCAAGACAAGAAGGGAACAGAAGGATATCCTCAACAGACTTGCACGTGGAGAGATAGATATCCTCATAGGTACGCACAGGCTCCTGCAGAAGGATGTATCCTTCAGGGACCTCGGCCTCATAATCATAGACGAGGAGCACAGATTCGGCGTAAAGGACAAGGAAAGGCTCAAGACACTCAAAAAACAGGTGGACGTACTCACCCTCACTGCAACCCCCATACCAAGGACCCTCAGGATGGCTCTCACGGATATAAGGGACCTCAGTATTATCAGCACACCCCCTGAGAACAGGCTCTCCATAAAGACCAGTGTGATAAGGTTTGAGGATGGTGTAATAGCAGAGGCTATAGAAAGGGAACTCAAAAGGGGTGGACAGGTATTCTTCGTACACAACAGGGTGCAAAGCATAGGCAGTGTGGAGAGGTTTTTAAGGCGCATAGTGCCACATGCAAGGATAGCGGTTGCCCACGGGCAGATGAAAGAAAGTGAGCTCGAAAAGAGGATGCTCGGCTTTGTGGAGAGGCGGTACGACATACTTCTGTGCACAACCATAATAGAATCGGGGCTCGATATACCGACTGCGAATACCATCATAATAAACAGGGCTGACAGGTTCGGGCTTGCAGAACTCTACCAGTTAAGGGGCAGGGTCGGCAGAGGTGGGCACAGGGCTTATGCCTACTTTATATGCCCCCCCATGAACGAACTTACAGAGGAGGCGAGAAAGAGGCTCGAGGTAATACAGAACCTGACTGAACCCGGCTCTGGCTTCAGGATAGCAACCTATGACCTCGAAATAAGGGGTGCAGGGGAACTCCTCGGCTCACAGCAATCAGGACATATAACAGAGGTGGGCTTTGATATGTATCTCCAGCTCCTCGATGAGGCTGTAAAGGAACTCAGGGGAGAGGAAATAAGGGATGAACCAGAACCTGAGATAAACCTCAAGGTCTCCCAGTACATCCCGGAGGAATACATACCTGATACAAAACAGAGGCTCAACTTCTACAAGCGCCTTGCCTCTGTGAAGAGCAGTGAGGATATAGATTCCATAAGGGATGAACTCATCGACAGATACGGAAGGATACCCGGTAGTGTGAACAACCTCATCCTCACATCCGAACTCAGGCTAATGCTCAAAAAGACCATGGCAAGGGAACTCATCCAGAAGGGTACACGCCTTTATATAACCTTCGATAAGGATGGGGCCTCAATGAATGGTCTCGGGGAGAGGCTTGTCTCGCTGGTGAATAAAGACCCTGTCAGATTCAGGCTCTCACCAGATATGAAGCTCATCTACATAATGAAGCCAGATCTCTCTCCCATCGACGGGGCAAGATATGTGTTGCAAGGGTTGAGTGGTGAATGATATATTTATATATTGATGTCTTTGCAACAAGGGGAATCTTCCTGTAAAAGGTCTTCCCTTCTTAACAGGGGGTTATCCCCTGAAACCCCCTCCTTTACCAGAAAGGCAGGGATTGTTATAAGAAGCAGAACAGTTGCTTCCGGGTCCACGAAAGGAGTGGATAGAAACCGCATGGCACATCTTGCAGTCCTCGGTCTCGTCCTTTTCATATCCGTAGGGACGGGCTGTACAAAGGTAGAAAAAAAGGAAGAAGAGAAGGATGTAGTCATAAGGATAGGTGAACATACAATTACCACAGACGAGTATCAGGATGCCCTGAGGAGGCTCATACCAGAAGGCTTCCATGAGCTCTCACCAGAAGAGATGGAACTCATAAAAAAGAACCTCGTAAACCAGATGATAGAGGAACACCTCATACTCGGTGAGGCAGAAAGGCTCGGCATAGATGTAAGGGAAGAGGAGGTGGCAAGGGAAGTAGACCTCATAAAGGAGGGCTATGAGGATGGTGACTTCAGGGAGGTCATCTCATCGAGGTACGGTGATATAGAGAGATGGCGTAATGAGATACGGAAAAAGCTCCTTATTAAGAAGACCATAGACAGAATTATAAACTCCAGGGTCACTGTCACAGAGAAAGAAGCCCTGGAATACTACAAAAAGAACATAGACGAGTATCAGGTACCAGAACAGGTGCGTGCACGAATGATAGTGGTGAAGACAGAGAAGGAGGCAAAGAGGATAAGAAAGAAACTCACAAAGAAGAACTTTGCGGAGACCGCAAAGAAGGTCTCCATAGGTCCTGAGGCAAGGGATGGCGGAGACCTCGGTTTTTTTGGCAGGGGTGATATGCCAGAGGAGTTCGAAAAGGTGGTCTTCAAGCTCCCCGTGGGAAGGATAAGCAAGATAGTAAAGACCCCATACGGATATCATATCTTCCTTGTGGAGGAGAAGAAAAAGGGAAGAAAACTCTCCTTTGAGGATGCAAAAAAGGGTATTATGGAAAGGCTGAGAAGGGAGAGGGCTGACCTTGAATTCCACAGATGGATGGCTTTCTTGAAGAAGAGACAGAACATAGTAATAAATGAAGCACTCCTATGAGGTCACATCAGGGATGAGACGTTCTGTATGTTATATGGTCTTTCTCCTACTTCTGATCCGCACCGACCCTCTCTATGGCGAGGTCATAGACCGTATAGTTGCCATTGTCAACGACAGTGTCATCACCCTTTCTGAACTCAACAGTGCCTCCATGGTCGCAAGGGAGAGGTTCGGTATGAATATGGATGGCATGGAGGAGGATACACGCACCAGGGTGCTCGAAACCCTTATAGAACAGAAGCTCGTAAAACAGGCCTCTGAAAAGGCGGGTATAGATGTAAGCGAAAAGGAGATAGACAATGCCATAGAGGACGTAAAGAAACAGAACCGCATAAGCCACGAGGAACTCCTCTCTGCCATCAGGAGCAGAGGACTCACCTACGAGGAATACAGGGAACAGATAAGGGAGCAGATAAGACAGGTAAAGTTCATAACAAAGGAGATACGGAGCAAGGTCTCCATCCAGCCGGAGGACATAGAGGATTACTACATACAGCATATAGACGAGTTCAGACAACCTGCATCCTACAGGATAAGGGTCATATACTTTGGGGATACTGACAGGAAACTGCTGAAAAAGAAGATAGGGGCTGTGCTCGATGGCATCGAGAGGGGCGAGGATTTCTCCACCCTTGCATCCAGATACTCAGAAGGTCCGACAGCATCCTCAGGCGGAGACCTGGGATACATAAAAGAGGGAGAGATGGACGAGACCATAGAGGAGGTGGCTAAGGGGCTCGATATAGGCGAGATAAGCGAGCCCTTTACCACCCATGCAGGTACGTACATAATCCAGCTGGTAGACCGCAGGGAAGGCGATGCAGTGCCACTCGAAGAGGTAAGGGATGAGATATACGACAGGCTCTTTGAGGAGGCTATGAGGACAAGATACAGGACATGGCTTGAGGAGATGAAGAAGAACTCTTACATAGAGAGGAGACTTTAGCCTGTTTCGTTCCATGAAGCCCACCATCGCAATCACCATGGGAGACCCTGCGGGTGTGGGTCCAGAGATAATCCTCAGGGCGGTCAGTCACAGGGGGATAAAGAGGTGGTGTGATGTCCGTATCATAGGGGACATGAATGTGCTCACCCATGTTGCAAGGAGGCTCGGTCTACCCATTCCAGATGTAGAGAAGGTTGTAAACGTATCGAATCTCGACCCGAAAGGTATAAAACCGGGTATACCCACCAAAGGATGTGCAAGGGCGGTCATAGGTTACATAGAAAAGGCGGTTGAGATGGTACGTATGGACGAGGCAGATGCCCTTGTTACCGCACCCATAAACAAGGACTCACTCAAAAAGGCAGGCTTCCCATTCCCTGGGCATACGGAATTCCTCGCCCACCTCACTGGCACAGGGGAGTTCTGCATGATGCTCGGTGGAAGGAACCTCAGGGTGGTGCTCGTTACCATACACGAACCGTTGAGAAAGGTGCCTGAGCTTCTGACAACAGAGAAGATTCTGACTGTTATACGCATCACCAACGACTCCCTCAGGAAATACTTTGGGATAGATACGCCCAGGATAGGTGTTGCAGGGCTCAATCCCCACGCAGGTGAAGGCGGTATGTTCGGGGACGAGGAAAGGAGGATAATAAGACCCGCTATAAAGAGGGCACAGAGACTATCCATGGATGTTACAGGTCCCCTTCCACCTGATACGGTCTTCTACAGGGCTTACAGGGGGGAATTCGACTGTGTGGTATGCATGTACCACGACCAGGGACTCATTCCCCTAAAACTCCTCCACTTCGAGGATGGTGTGAATGTAACACTCGGGCTTCCTGTAATAAGGACATCAGTGGACCACGGGACCGCATACGATATAGCATGGAAGGGTATAGCAAACCCGGGAAGCATTATAGAGGCTATAAAAACCGCAGTAAGGATGGCAGTGAACAAAAAGAGGGGCTGAAAGACGGGGCTTCACCCCTTCAAGGGATTTTTACACCTGAAAACCCCAGAAAGACCATGTTCTTGTGGAGTTAAAGGGGTAGAGCGACATTCTGTTTGGTAATGGGTATCTTTTTCGGACTAAAATTTGCCTGTATCCTGAGGGAAACCCCTTTTGTAAAAGGGGTTTCCCTCAAACTCCCTTCCCCAAAACTT
>WGFF01000309.1 GCA_015492355.1 Deltaproteobacteria bacterium | reverse complement strand
TGTGTATAAGAGACAGCCTATCTTGAGAGACTTCTCATATTCAGAAGGGTAGACAGGGAACTCACCATACCCCAGAGGATAAGGCTGGTTCTTGAAGAGCTCGGTCCCACATTCATAAAGCTCGGTCAGGTTGCATCTACCCGTGCGGACCTCCTGCCCATGGACTGGATAGAGGAGTTCAAGAAACTCCAGGACATGGTACCACCCTTTCCGTACAGGGAGGTCAAGAAGGTTGTGGAGAGGTCCCTTGGGGCACCATTGTCCGAGAGGTTTGCATCCTTTGACAGAAAGCCCGTTGCCTCTGCATCCATAGCACAGGTACATCATGCTGTACTGCTCGATGGTACGGAGGTTGCTGTGAAGGTCAAGAGACCTGGCATAGACAGGGTGATAGAGGCGGATATATCGGTCATGCATATTGTGGCAGACCTGCTCTACAGGTACGTACCATCCTCCAGACGCTACAGACCCCAGGAGGTGGTAGAAGAGTTTGCCAGGGTCATACACAGGGAACAGGACCTGACCATAGAGGGGGCAAACATAAACCGCTTCTACGAGATGTTCAAGGACGACCCCACAGTACAGATACCCAGGGTGTACTGGGACCTTACAACCCCTGAGGTACTCACGATGGAGAGGATAAGCGGTACACCCATAGACGAGGTGGAGATAATAAAGGCAAAGGGGCTCGATATAAAGAAGATAGCCATAAATGGTATAAATGCCTTTTTCAAACAGGTATTCGAGTTCGGTATCTTTCATGCAGACCTCCACCCTGGAAATATATTCGTAAGGGATGACGGTGTTATAATATATCTGGACTTCGGCATCGTTGGAAGGATAGATCGGAGGCTGAGAAGGTATCTTGCAAGCATACTCTTCTATCTCGTCAGGCGGGATTACTACAGGATGGCACTCGTACACAGGGAGATGGGTCTCATAGGCAGGGATGTGGATATCTATGAATTCGAGGATGCCCTGAGGGATATAACAGAGCCCATATTCGGAAAGACCCTGGCACAGATAAGTATATCGACCCTTCTTATGAAGCTCATACAGACTGCCAGACGTTTCGAGATGAAGCTCCAGCCCAATCTACTGCTTCTACAGAAATCCATGGTCATTATAGAAGGTGTGGGCAGACAGCTCTATCCCGAGATAAATATGTGGGAGGTGGCAAAACCACTCATATACAGATGGATGATAAAGGAGAGGTTCTCACCCACCTCCATAATCGAGAGAAACAGGGAATATGTGGGAGAGATAATGGACACTGTATATGACTTTCCAACCCAGGTCCACTCCATACTGGACAGAACGCTCAGGGAGAACCTCAAGATAGGTGTTGTCCACCACAATCTCGACAGTCTTACCGGTGAGGTCGAGAGGGCTGGAAAAAGGGTCTTTGGGGGGCTTGTCATAGGTGCGCTGATACTGGCATCCTCCATATTCGCAGCCTTTTCAGACAGAGACACAGTAAGGCTTCTTGGTATACCTGTCGCCAGCGGGGTGGGTGTCATGCTTGCCATAGGGTTTGGACTATGGCTGTGGATTACAACCTCAGGAAGGGATTAGAAACCTTCCTCTAAAAATCCCTTGAAACAGGAAACAACCATGAAGGAAGAGAAGAAGACATTTTTTGGCTACAAGCTTGTACCCCTTGAGAAGAAAAAGGAGCTTGTAAAGGAACTCTTTACATCCGTTGCGGAGAGGTACGATCTTATGAACGACCTTATGAGTTTCGGTACCCACAGGCTGTGGAAGAGGTTTCTTGTGGAGAGGACAGGACTCAGGGAGGGTGAAAGTGCGATAGATGTGGCTGGTGGCACCGCAGATATAGCCATACTCATGGCAAAGAGGGTGGGAAGTAAAGGAAGGGTGGTTGTATACGACCTCAACAGGGATATGCTCAGGATAGGCAGGGACAAATGCGTGGACAGGGGGTTTTTGAAGAACATAGACTTCGTGCAAGGCAATGCAGAGGAGATAGCATTCGAGGACAATAGCTTCCACTGTGCAACCGTTGGATTCGGTATAAGGAACGTTACACACCTTGATAGGGCCTTTAAGGAGATGACAAGGGTGGTCAAACCCGGGGGAAGGGTCTTGTGTCTCGAATTCTCCCACCCTGGTAACCCCCTCTTCTCAAGGCTCTACGACATCTACTCGTTCACAGTGATACCAAGGATGGGAGAGATGGTCGCGGGCAACAGGGATGCCTATGTGTACCTTGCAGAATCCATAAGGAGGTTCCCTGACCAGGAAAGACTCAAAAGTATAATGGAAGAGGCAGGGTTGTACAACGTTAAATACTACAATCTCTTCAATGGTATTGCAGCAGTCCATGTGGGTGTGAAGATATGAAAGGGACAGGTATAAAGGAGATTATCCTTGACAACATAGCCATTCCACTGAGGTACATACCCTCTTTTGTGGGTGCCATCGGTTTCGGGATGGTGCTCCTGAAGATACTCAGGGACAATCCATCCTTCAGAAGGCGGTTGAAGGAGCTCAAGGGCAGGGTCTTTCTCTTCGATGCCAGGGATGCAGGACAGAGATTCTATCTAATAATCGAGGATGGGGATATAAAGGTCCTACCCCATTTCGGCAGAAAGGCTGACGTTACCATGAGGGGTGAGGTCAAGGTACTTTTCAAGGTATTCATGGGCGAGGAGGACCCTGATACGGTCTTCTTTTCAAGGAGACTCGAGATAAGCGGGGATACAGGGGTTGCAGTGCATTTCAAGAACATACTTGCAGGTACACTCCAGTGAGGTCTATGGTTCAGAGGCGAACAGGGTATCGCTCTAAAGCCTGCCCCGCAGGATATTTCCATCTCTTAACAAAAAGCAGAGGTCTTATCTTCCCCTGTAGCCCTTAAAACCCCTTTGTGCGGGTATGGATGATGGGGATGACTCCTTTGAGGGGTAATTTCAATTAACCTCAAAAGGTTATAGTCCTCAGGGGGTTAAGGATGGATGAGACCCTGCCGGGAGGTAAGAGCCACCTTGAGAAGGGGGATATTCACTCAAAGATTATCTCCTTTATATTCTTTGCGAATATCCTGTAGGTACCGAAGGTTGTTGTGCCTGTAAGTCTTGCATCACTGTCGAAGGTCACCGCAACCATCTCTCCGTCTTTGAGTATTATCTGAAAATCCTTCTTTCCACCGTATCCCTCTCCCACGCTGACCACCTTCTTGACCCTTTCAAATGGTATGGTCACCCTGCCCTTGCCTCTCATGCCTGTAAAGAAGGTCTCACCATCCCAGCTTATATTGGTGCATTTTGTTGCTATATCCTGATCATCTATTATGGTTGCATGGAAGTCCACCTCTGGTATGGGCACCTCTACCCCTGGTCTGCCACCCATTCCAGTAAATAGCACCCATAGCCCCATAAGTCCTGCCAGCAACAGAGTCCTTTTCATAAATCAGCGACCCCCTGTTTTTTTAGAAAAATTACACAGATACTCTCCAAAAGTCAAGGTCTAAAAAGGTATCGCCACCGATGACAGACTGGAAGACCCCAAGAGGCTTTATCCTTGACACACATACCCTGCGGGTTGTATCTTTTTGGAAGAACTCTACACCCTGAAAGACGGCGATTAGAGATGAGCATTTCTGGGGGAGAGACCTTTCAAAAATCTCCCCTGAGGTACCTATCACCCTGAATTAAGAACGTATCCAATGGACTCGAGGGACAAAAGACTCTTTCTTCTCATCCCCCCTGAGGAGATTCACCACCTTGTTGAACGCATCGCAGAGGAGATAAGAAGGGATTTTGAAGGTAAAGAGCCTGTTTTTGTGGGTGTGCTCAAGGGTGCCTTTGTGTTCCTTTCAGACCTTGTACGTACCCTTGAGATACCCCTTGAGATAGATTTCATCCAGGCTTCAAGCTACGGGAAAAGGGATGTCCCTTCCAAGGATGTGGTTATAACAAGGGATATAACAGTGGATATCAAGGGAAGGGATGTGATAGTGGTGGAGGATATAGTCGATACAGGTGGTACTGTGAGGAAGGTTCTCGAACATCTCGAAAAGAAGGAGCCATCGTCGCTTAAACTATGTTCCTTTCTGGTAAGGGGGGAGCCTGGTGTGAGGATAGATTACTGTGGCAAGGTGATAGGTGGTGGATTCGTTGTGGGATACGGGCTCGATTACAAGGAGAGGTACAGGGAACTGAAAGGTGTGTACATAATCGAAAAAGGGGATACAGGAAAGTGAGCCTTCCTGACCTTGTAAAAGCCCTTCTTAAGCCAGATACCTACCCTGAAAAGCCAGAGAGGATCGAACTCATCCAGACCCATATATCCTTTATATTCCTCACGCCCGAGTATGTCTACAAGGTCAAAAAACCCGTTGATTTCGGGTTTCTCGATTTTACAACCCTTGAGAAGAGGGCTTTTTACTGCAAAGAAGAGGTAAGGCTCAACAGAAGACTTGCCCCCTCTGTATACCTTGGTGTGGTGGAGATTACATCCAACGGCGGGATCAGGGTAGGTGGCAGGGGCAGGGTGGTTGAATATGCGGTAAAGATGAGAAGACTCCGGGATGAGACCATCCTCAAGGAGATGATAAAGAACAACACCGTAACAGAGGATACCATAAGAAGGATAGCACGCAGGATAGCGCACTTCCACAGGCACGGAGAGACCAACCCCCGTATCTCTGCCTTCGGCACCCCAGAGATAATAAGGAAGAACACAGAAGAGAACTTCCATCAGACCATGAGCTTCATAGGCAGGACCATATCTGATAGATACTACACTACCATCAAGAACTACACGGACACCTTCTTAAGGGAGAACGAGGGGTTGTTCGCAAAGAGGGTTGATGAGGGTTTTATAAAGGACTGCCATGGTGATATACACTCGGATCATATCTCAGTGGATGACGGGATAATTATATTCGATTGTATAGAGTTTAACGAGCGGTTCAGGTATTCGGATACAGTCTCTGATATTGCCTTTCTCTCCATGGATCTCGACTATTACAACAGGGACGACCTTTCTGGTGTGCTCGAAGAGGAGTATTTTTCCACCCTCAATGACAGGGATGGCAGAGGGCTTTCTGACTTCTATAAATGCTACCGTGCCTATGTGAGGGGTAAGGTGGATGGTTTCAAGGTGGATGAGGCAGAGGTACCAGATGGGGAAAGGAAGAGGGCGATTGTAAGCTGCAGGTTCCATTTCCACCTTGCCTATCTATATGCAACAGGTGGATTCAGACCCATGCTCATAGTTGTAAGTGGTCTTTCAGGTACTGGCAAGACCACACTCTCGCAGAGGCTTGCACAGTATGGTAATATGGTTCACATATCCTCTGACACAGTAAGAAAGGAGCTCGCAGGCATACAGCCACTCGAACACAGGTTCGAGGGATACAAAAAGGGTATATATACCGATGAGTTCACAGAGAGGACATATAAAACCCTCATCAACAGGGCAGGGGAACTCCTCGGTAAGAGAAGGTCCGTAATACTCGATGCAACGTTCCTTGAACGGAAATACCTCAGCGAGGCAAAAAGGGAGGCAGAAAGGAGAGGGGCGCTCTTTCACATCATAGAGTGTACAGCAGATGACGATACAGTGAGGGCAAGGCTTATAAGTAGGCTTGAGGACAGGACGGTATCCGATGCAAGATGGGAGATATACACCCGCCAGAAGGCTATGGTTCTGCCGATAGAAGAACCCCACCTCCTCCTGGATACACGCGGGGAGGTGGATGGACTCGTTGTAAGGGTGGTTGAGCGGATTTTCTGATTGTCCCGTGCGGAACGGTATGATTAAATAAGGTAATGGGTATCTTTTTCGGACCCGTCTGTATTCTGAGGGAAACCCCTTTTACAAAAGGGGTTTCCCTCAAACTCCCTTCCCCAGAACTTCTGGTCTAAAGTTTTCTGGGAAAGGGGGATGGATAATCCTTGAAGACCTTTAGCCAGAAAAGACCGTGAGGGATAGAAGATCTATAGTGCTTGTAAGCGGGGGAGTTGACAGTGCTGTTACCGCTGCCATTGCGGTAAGGGAGGGGAGGTGTGCCTTCCTCCATGTGAACTACGGGCAGAGGACAGAGCGAAAGGAGCTCCAGTGCTTCCATGCCATAGGGGATTTTTACCGCATAGAAGAAAGGCTCGTTGCGGATATAGGATATCTCAGTGAGATAGGTGGGTCTGCGCTCACAGATGAGAGGATAGATGTACCAGAAGGTGACCTCTCAAGACAGGATATACCAGTAACATACGTCCCCTTCAGGAATGCCCATCTTCTGAGTATCGCTGTATCCTGGGCAGAGGTAATCGGGGCAGGATATATATACATAGGGGCAGTGGAGGAGGATAGCTCGGGATACCCTGACTGTAGAGAGGGATTTTACAGTGCCTTTGAAAGGGCTATTGATGCGGGTACAAAACCATCCACACGGATAAGGATAGTGACCCCTCTGATACACATGCGAAAGCCAGAGATAATTAAAAGGGGTTCTGAACTCGGTGCACCCTTTCACCTTACATGGTCGTGCTACAAGGATGAGCAAGTGGCTTGCGGGGAGTGTGACTCCTGTCTTCTGAGGCTCAGGGGATTTCAGGAGGCTGGTCTGAGAGACCCCATACCGTACAGGAAAAGGGCTATTTGAGAGAAAAGGAGGGAGCTGGAATATGACCTTTCTTGAATACCTGAGGGTCAAAAAGGGTATAGATACCGCTGACAGGGAGATGGATTCCCTTATGGACGAATACTACGATGAGTATATCGAATACCTCAGAGGTGTGAAGGATGGCTGTGGCTCGGATGGATGAGGTCATGGTGGACAGTAGAACGGATACGACCACGGTGGATAATGGTAATACCACCATGGCGGGACAGTATAGGGGTATGGTTCCTTTACAGGCTCAAAGAGTTTTATCTCAAGGGGTGTGAGAACAGGAAAGGTATACTCCATCTTGCCGATATTTCTCTTTCTGATACCCTTGATTATGCCTGCAACAGTTATCCGTTTGTCCCTGCTGTAAATAAGGGTATCGAGGTAGCCTTCTTTTTCGATGAGGAATCTTCCATCGGGATTTTTGAGTGTGGGTCTATCTGTGGAGGATAGTTCTGTTCCGAGTACCTCTATTATGGTTGTTTTCTCAAGGTTCTCGCTCAACACAATTATACCGCCCCAGACGACCCGTTTGCCCCTGTAGTGGTCTGGTTCTTTCTGGACCATCTCAGGGGTTATCGTGCGGTCTACCTCCTTGAGGATATGGGGTGATATGACCGATCCACACCCACAGAGGAGAAGGAAAGACATATACCATATCCTTTTCATTCTATATTTAGGATACTACAATATACAATATCCAGGTCAAGGGATTTATGATGTTGAGGGTGAGTGATTACAGAGAGATAGAGGAAAGGAGGCTTGCCCCCTATGCGGTAAAGAGTGAATCCACAAGGGGCAGACGACATGCGGAACCAGAGCATCCCTTCAGGTCTCCCTTCCAGAGGGACAGGGACCGCATCATCCACTGTAATGCCTTCAGGAGGCTGGAGTACAAGACCCAGGTCTTCGTCTATCACGAAGGCGATCACTACAGGACACGTCTTACCCACACCATAGAGGTTGCCCAGATATCGAGGACTATTGCAAGGGCACTCGGACTCAATGAAGACCTTTCAGAGGCGATAGCCCTTGCCCATGACCTTGGGCATCCACCCTTCGGTCATACAGGAGAGGAAACCCTGGACCATCTTATGACAGACCATGGAGGCTTTGAACACAATGCACACAGCCTGAGGATAGTCGAAGAACTCGAACGCAGGTACCCACGATTCAGGGGATTGAACCTGACCTGGGAGGTAAGGGAAGGTATAATAAAGCACAACACCGAGCATGACAGACCAGCACAATACAAGGAATATGACCTTACAGCACAGCCCCCTCTGGAGGCACAGATAGTGGACATAGCAGATGAGATAGCGTACAACAACCATGACCTTGACGATGGTCTTTCCTCGGAGATGATGGACCCGGAGGCGCTGAAAGAGGTGGAACTATGGTATGAAAACCTCACAGAGGTAAGGAGGCTCTACCCGCATGAGGATTTCAAGATACACAAGTGCCAGACTATAATAAGGATAATAAACCAGCAGGTTACAGACCTCGTTGAGACAGTCCTTAAGACCATAGAAAGGGAAGGGATAGATTCACCAGAGGATATAAGGAGGAGAAAGGAGCCGATTGCAAGGTTCAGTCCTGAGATGGAACGTAAGAACAATCAACTCAAGGGAGTCCTTAAACAGAACCACTACAGACGCCATAGGGTTACACGCATGGCAGATAAGGCAAGAAGGATTCTGAGAAACCTGTTTACCGTCTACATGAGGGAGCCAAGGCTCCTGCCTCCCCATGTCCATTCCGATATAGATAGGTTCGGAAAGGAAAGGGTTATATGCGACTATATAGCAGGTATGACCGATAGATTCGCCATGGAGGAGTATAAAAAGCTCTTCGATCCCTTTGAGAAGGTATGATGTTTTGTCTAAGTACCTTTTAATGTGCGGTCAGGTATTACAGGGGCGGAGTTGAAACAAAGATTTAGGTAATGGTATCTTTTTCGGACTTGTCTGATTGTGAGGGAAACCCCTTTTACAAAAGGGGGTTCCCTCAAACTCCCTTCCCCAAAACTT
>WGFF01000308.1 GCA_015492355.1 Deltaproteobacteria bacterium | reverse complement strand
TCTCTATGGTTACCTTCTTGCTGATGTTGCCCTTTTCTATGAACTCTATGGTCTTGGATACAAGTATGTTTATATCCGTCTGTACGAAGTGGTGTATCACCCTCTTTGAAAAGCCAAGGAGGTCTTCTATTATGGTCTTGCACCGTGTTATCTCCCCCTGCATATCGGAGATATATTCCTTAAAGACCTTTTTCGGTATCTCTTTGTCGTTGAGTTTGTCCATTGCCCTGTTGAGTTCCTCTGATATGATGGAGATGGTTCCCAGGGGGGTGTTGAGTTCGTGTGCCACGCCTGCTGCGAGCTGACCTATGGCTGCCATCTTCTCTATCTGTGCCATAAGTTCGTTTTCCTTTATCCTGACAATGCCCTTCTTTGTGACATCCATTATCAGTTCCATGACCCTTACAGCACCGTTGTGTGATACCGGTATGGCGAGCACCTCTAAGTTCCTTGGGTCCTTCCCCGGGAGTGTGAACTCATAGTGTGTGGGTGTACCGCATTCTATAGCCCTTCCTGTGGGACAGATGGTACAGAAGCCCTGTCCAAAACTGATGGTCCTGTAGCACGCCCTTCTCTCACCTATACGTACAGAGCCGAACCACTCCCGTGCCTTCCTGTTCATCCACTGGATACGGTGCTCACTGTCGATAAACAGCACACCAGCGTCTACCTTCTGTAGGAGTTCCTTTAGGATAACCATGGGATGTATCGGGACTTTTGGGGATAATCATGACCTTTTTAGTCCTAAATTGTGGTGTTATTTTATTCGATATTTCAGGTCCTGTCAACCCAAAAGTGTTTGTTGCAGTATACCCCTTCTGATGAGACCTTTATGAAATCCCCGAGATGCAGAAGGCCCTTCGCAGGGGTATGCCCTATCCAGCCTGTATTTATTATCCTCCCGGGGCTCGGTTATTCTTCTTTTGATTTTAACTTGAGAATTCCCGGTGGTCTTGCTGCAGGGTAGTTCATTTTACTCTTGAAAGAACATCTATATTGTGATAGATATTACAAAATTAGACTACACACGCACCCTTTCCAGTGATGGTGTCCGTAAGGATGGAAAAGAGGGGGGTGCGGAGGAAAAAACCATCAAAAGAAGGAGGAGAGATGGCATACCTTACAATGAAACAACTGCTCGAATCAGGTGTCCACTTCGGTCACCAGACCAAGAGGTGGAATCCGAAGATGAAGCCCTATATCTTCGGGGCAAGGAACGGTATCTATATAATCGATCTCCAGCAGACCGTTAAGATGTTCAAGGAGGCATACGACCTTGTAAAGGAGATTACCTCCAGGGGTGGAAGGATACTCTTTGTGGGTACGAAGAAGCAGGCGCAGAACTCGGTCGAGGAGGAGGCAAAGAGATGTGGAATGGATTACATAAACAACAGGTGGATAGGCGGGCTGCTTACCAACTTTGCAACCGTAAGGAACAGTATCAGGAGGCTCAAGGAACTCGAGGAGATGAAGGCTAACAATGACTACAGGACGACCACCAAGAAAGAGGCGATGAGGCTGGAGAAGGAGAGGATAAGGCTTGAGAAGTACCTTGGTGGTGTGAGGAACATGGAGACCCTTCCATCCGCCCTCTTTGTGATAGATTCCAAAAAGGAGACCATAGCGGTAAAGGAGGCAAGAAAGCTCGGTATACCGGTTGTGGCGATAGTCGATACCAATGGAGACCCTGACGAGGTGGATTACGTCATACCGGGTAACGACGATGCGATAAGGGCTATAAGGCTTTTCTGCTCCGCAATGGCAGATGCCTGCATGGAGGGTCAGAAGATCTACGAAGAGAGCCTCCAGGCTATGACAGACAAGGAAGAAGAGGTGGAAAAGGAAGAAAAGGAAGAGCCAGAGCCAGAACCATCTTCCGCAGAGACAGACAGGAGTGAAGAGAAGGTGGGAGAGACCGTACAGGGCTAAAAACCATTGAACCACGGGTAACGATAAAGTATCTTTAAGGAGGTTTTTATTTGAACATGGAGATAAGTGCTCAACAGGTAAAGGAACTCAGGGAAAAGACAGGCGCAGGTATAATGGACTGCAAGAAGGCGCTCCAGGAGAGTGGAGGGGACTTTGAGAAGGCACTTACCTATCTAAGGGAGAAGGGGCTTGCAACAGCCAGGAAGAAGGCTGGCAGAACCACATCAGAGGGTGTGGTCTATTCCTACATACATGGCGGTGGAAAGATAGGGGTGCTCGTGGAGCTCAACTGCGAGACCGATTTTGTCGCAAAGACCGATGACTTCCAGTCCCTTGCAAAGGATATCGCCATGCACATCGCAGCCATGAGCCCTCTCTATGTCAAAAGGGAGGACATACCCGTGGAGGTCATCGACAGGGAGAAGGAGATATACATAAATCAGGCTAAGGCAGAGGGAAAGCCCGAAAAGGTCATCGAAAGGATAGCAGAGGGCAGGCTCGGAAAGTTCTTCAGTGAGGTGTGTCTCCTCGAACAACCCTTCGTGAAGAACCAGGACATAACAGTGGGAGACCTCCTTACAGAGGCTATATCAAGGCTCGGAGAGAACATAACGGTAAGGCGTTTCGTAAGATACAGGGTGGGGGAGGGTATAGAGAAGGAAAAGGACGACTTCGCAAAGGAGGTCATGGCACAGCTGTAAAGTCCTCACCCCCTTTTTGGAACCTTTCTTCTGTCTATGACTGTAGATAGGATTTCCTTGAAGACCACCACTTTTTGCCACCTTTCGGAATCATCATGGTTCGGTTTTTTGTTCAGGATTCGGTGAGGTAAAGACTGCCTTACAGGATGGGTACGCACTGCTACAGGCGAATACTTCTCAAACTCTCTGGCGAGGCCCTCATGGGCGAGAAGAACTACGGTGTGGACAGTCAGGTCATAGAGACCGTTGCATCGGAGATAAAGGAGGTCCACGATCTGGGGATAGAGGTTGCAGTGGTCATAGGAGGGGGCAACATCTTCAGGGGTGTGTCCGCAAGTGCCAGGGGTATGGACAGGGCGACTGCGGATTACGTGGGTATGCTCGCAACGGTCATAAACAGCCTCATACTCCAGGACGCACTGGAAAAACTCGGGATATTCACAAGGGTGATGTCAGCCATAGAGATGAAGGAGCTGGCAGAGCCCTATATAAGAAGGAGGGCTGTAAGGCATCTTGAAAAGGGCAGGGTGGTCATATTTGCCTCTGGCACTGGTAATCCCTATTTCACGACCGATACCGCAGCATCCCTCAGGGCAATGGAGATCCATGCGGACGTACTCCTCAAGGGTACAAAGGTGGATGGCGTGTATGACAAGGACCCCATGAAGGACAGTACAGCAAAGAGATACGACGAGCTCACATACATAGAGGTACTCAAGAAGGGGCTCAAGGTGATGGACACTACCGCCATATCACTCTGCATGGATAACAACGTGCCCATCGTGGTGTTCAATATAAAGAAGAAGGGCAATATCATGAAGATAGTAAAGGGTGAAAGGATAGGAACGGTGGTGAGGAGGTAGGGAGTGCCTCTTCCCGGATAACCCAATCCATGTCTCTTGAGAGGTCGTTATGAAGGACGATATTATCAGGGAGATGAAGAAAAAGATGTCCAGGGCTGTTGAGATACTCAATCAGGAGTTCTCCAGGTTGAGGACAGGACGTGCCAGTGCGTCCATACTCGATGGTGTGAAGGTGGACTACTACGGCACACCCACCCCTGTAAACCAGCTCGCAACCATATCCATACCAGAGAGCAGGCTCATTGTGATTCAGCCATGGGATACCTCACAGATACAGGCTATTGAGAAGGCTATTCTCTCGTCCGATCTCGGGCTTACACCCGTAAACGACGGCAAGGTCATCCGCATATCCATACCACAGCTGACAGAGGAGAGAAGAAAGGAACTGGTGAAGGTGGCAAAGAGGTATGCGGAGGATGCAAGGGTCTCCATAAGGAACGTACGAAGGGAGGCGAACGAGAACCTGAGGAAGATGGAAAAGAACAAGGAACTCTCCCAGGACGAACTCAAGAAGGCTCAGGAAGAGGTGCAGAAGGTAACGGACGATTTTATAGACAAGGTGGATGAGCTCCTTTCCAGGAAGGAAAAGGAGATAATGGAAGTATGAGTCTTGAGTTGCAGAGAGGTTTGTGGTAGATTAGACTTACTATGGAAAAGTTGATAGCGGAAAGACTGCCTTTACACATAGCCATCATAATGGATGGTAACGGGCGTTGGGCGAAGAAGAGGTATCTCAACAGGATAAACGGTCACCGCAAGGGTATAGAGGTGGCAAAGGATATGGTTACGTTCTGCAGGGAGCTCGGCATCAGGTATCTCACCCTCTATACCTTTTCAAAGGAGAACTGGCATCGACCCGCCCAGGAGGTGGACATGCTCATGAGCCTCCTTGAGAGGCATCTGAGAAGCGAGGGGGATGACCTTGTAAAGAACAACATCCGCTTCAGGATGATAGGTAACCTCTCAGACCTGCCGGGGAAGGTAAAGGATGTTATAGTGGATCTCGAAGAAAGGACCGCCAACAATGACGGTATGGTACTTCAGCTCGCCCTGAGTTACAGCGGCAGGGAGGAGATAGTCCAGATGTGCAGGACAATTGCCAGGAAGGTTTTAGAAGGGGTGATAGAGCCCGATGGAATAACGGATGAGACCATCCGTCGCTATCTTTACACAAGGGACGTGCCAGACCCTGACCTCCTTATAAGGACGAGCGGGGAGAAGAGGATAAGTAATTTCCTCCTCTGGCAACTCGCATATACAGAGATATACTTTACTGATGTACTGTGGCCCGATTTCACCAGGGCACATCTCATGGAGGCGATACGGGACTTCCAGACAAGGGAAAGAAGATTCGGTCTCACAGGGGAACAGAAAAGCAGAATGGAGGAACTCTCCGCAGGAAGTCTCCCCTACTGAAACAATCTCCTGGTCTCAACCATGCAGAGGGGAGTGGGAAACCTCCTTTTAGATAAGGTTTCCCACTTTTTGGATTTCAAATACTGGATCACTACGTGGAAGAGAGGATTAAAAGGATAGCCAGCGGTTTTTTTTTAATCCCTGTAGTTGTTCTCATAGTCCTCTACAGTTCTATCTTCTGGCTCTCTTTGATAGTGTCACTGGTCATCCTTCTCTCCCTGTGGGAATATATAGACATCACCCTTAAAGACATCCCAAAGGGTCTGTATTTTCTGGGCATGGTAGGGGGAGGGAGTGTGCCCTTTTTCCTTTATCTCTATGGCATACCTTTACTTCCGCTACTTCTCTTTGCCACCGTAGGGGTACTATTTATCTACTCCATCCTCTTTCCAGGAGATATAAAAAGGGCTGTGGTCAGTACAGGTATGATGGTTGCCGGGGTGGTATACGTAGCCTATCCCCTTTCGTATTTCATACCCCTGAGGGAGATGGAGGATGGGAGGCTATGGATACTATTTGTACTCTTTGTTCTGTGGGCTGGTGATATGTCCGCCTACTACGTGGGCAGGAGATTCGGAAGACACAGGCTTGCACCACTTGTAAGCCCTGGCAAGACAGTGGAAGGTGCGGTGGGCGGTATATGTGGAGGGGTGGGATGTGCGGTGGTCTTCGATACCCTGTTTACAGGGATGGGGCTTGGAGGGGTTTTTATACTGGGGCTGGGGCTATCGGTCCTCGGTATGGTGGGTGACCTCTCTGAGTCACTCATAAAAAGAGGCGGTGGGGTGAAGGATTCTGGTACAATAATACCAGGGCATGGTGGAATGCTCGACAGGATAGACAGTATGGTATTTGCAGTACCATTTACGTATTATTACATACTATGGCATCAGGGAGGACCTACAGGATAGACGATGGACGCAAGGGGCTGGCTGTACTCGGTTCAACAGGGTCCATAGGCAGGAACACCCTCGAGGTCGTAAGGAGGCATCCCGAGAGGTTCCGTGTGGTGAGCCTGTGTGCAGGCACAAACATCACACTACTTAAGGAGCAGATACAGGAGTTCAAGCCAGAGTTCGTATCCGTACTTACCAGGGAATCTGCGGAGGAGTTGAGAAGGGAGTACGGTGGTTCAGTCAGGGTAGGCTACGGTATGGAGGGGACCATAGAGGCAGGCACATACGAATCAGTAGACCTGACTGTCTCTGCCATATCGGGTGCGTCCGGGCTTGTACCGACCATATCCGCCATAAGGGCAGGAAAGGATATCGCCCTTGCCAACAAGGAGACCCTTGTTATGGCAGGGTACATCGTTATGGAGGAGGCAAGGCGGAGGAAGGTAAGGCTTCTGCCGGTCGATAGCGAGCACAGTGCCATATTCCAGGCACTGGCAGGACATAGAAAGGAGGATATAAAGAGGATTATACTTACCGCCTCTGGTGGACCCTTCCTGAGGCTTCCACTTAAGAGTCTTGAGAAGGTAACACCTGATGAGGCACTCAGGCACCCCAACTGGAGGATGGGAAAGAAGATAACCATAGACTCTGCAACCCTCATGAACAAGGGGCTCGAGGTCATAGAGGCGAGATGGCTATTTGATGTTTCCCATAGGAGGATAGAGGTTTTTATCCATCCCCAGAGTGTGGTACATTCTATGGTGGAGTATATAGATGGCTCGATAGTTGCACAGATGGGGAGTGCGGATATGAGGGGTCCCATAGCCTATGCACTATCCTATCCAGAGAGGATAGAATCTGGTGTGCACTCCCTCGATCTCATCAATGCGAGGTTCGAGTTCATGAGTCCTGAAAAGGATAGGTTTCCATGCCTTGAACTCGCCTACATGGCGATAGAGAGGGGTGGCGGTGTGCCAGCGGTACTGAATGCAGCAGACGAGGTTGCAGTGGATAGCTTCCTTGAGGGGAGGATAGGCTTTACAGATATATACAGGGTGATAAGGGAGGTGCTCGAGATGGATGTACCATCGAGGGCACAGTCCATAGAGGATATACTCAACGCAGACCTCTGGGCACGCAGGAAGGCAGAAGAGGTGATAAGGGGAATGGGCTGATGCAGGAGATTTCATCTGAGGGAAACCCCTTTTGTAAAAGGGGTTTCCCTCAAACTCCCTTCCCCAAAACTTTTAATCTACGGTTTTTTGGGAAAGGGGCAGGGGAAAACACTTTTTTACCAAAAAAGGCAATAGCCCGCAGTGTTTTCCCCACAACAACCTGGTCCTCAATATCTACATAATTCAGGTCCGATTTGATGACCCATTACCTAATATAATAC
>WGFF01000307.1 GCA_015492355.1 Deltaproteobacteria bacterium | reverse complement strand
TTTTACAATTTAAACCCCAAATGTGAGGAATCCTTTGTGGTAAAAACCCATATGTGGCGTTGAATCCCGGTCCTCTGGTGGGGGCGATTATCCCCCTATCCCATCCTTCCTGACAGCGGTCTCCCCGCGAGAAGATGCATGTGCAGATGGTATACTGTCTGGCCACCCTCATCATTGGTGTTGACCACAACCCTGAAACCACTCCTGTCAACACCTACCTTCTTTGCCACCTCCTTTGCCACCTCCAGCATCTCACCGAGAAGCCCCCTGTCATCACAGTCAAGAAGGGTCGGACAATGAGACCTCGGTATGATAAGAAGATGGGTCGGTGCCTGCGGATTTATATCCTTTATAACCACTATATGGTCTGTCTCATGGACGATAGTTGAGTTGACCTCCTTTGAAACTATCTTACAGAATATGCACTCCATAGACCATCCCCTTCCTTTTTTGATGTAATTAGAGGGAAAAATTCTGTAAATGGGGTTACTCCCCCTGAAACCCCCTCGCTGGGGAAAACCCTTTTTTGTAAAAAAGGGCGATAGCCCGGAGTGTTTTCCCCAGTCCCCTTTCCCAGAAAACTTTAGATTAAAAGTTTTGGGGAAGGGAGTTTGAGGGAAACCCCTTTTGTAAAAGGGGTTTCCCTCAGAATCAGACAAGTCGGGGCTTACTGTCCCTTCTTCCTCCTCTCCTTCTCTTCTATACCCGATATACCGAACCTTCTTGCGAACTCTCCGAAGACCTCATCCAGCCCTATATCCCTGTAACACATGAGCACCATGGTATGGAACCAGAGGTCGCATATCTCGTGGATGAGTTCATTCCTGCCTTTTTCTACTGCATCCACAACCTCTCCTGCCTCCTCCCTTACCTTCTCTACGATCCTCTCTATACCCTTTTCATACAGGTCTGCAACGTAGGATCGTTCAGGAGAGGCAGACTTCCTTTCCACGAGCACCCTGTAGAGTTCACCGAGCACATGCGGGGTTTCTGGCATCTCCTCCCTGCCATCTATGGTCCTGAAAAAGCATGTCTTCTTACCTGTATGGCAGGGATGACCTTTCTGCCTTACCATAAGTAGAAGGGTATCGCCATCGCAGTCGTAGTATATGGATTCGACCTCCTGTACGTTCCCTGAGGTCTCCCCCTTCATCCAGAGCCTCCTCCTTGAACGACTGTAGTAGTGTGCCCTGCCGGTAGAGATGGTCCTTTCGAGTGCCTCTCTATTCATGTAGGCAAGCATGAGGACCCTTCCAGTAAGTATATCCTGGGATACAGCAGGCACAAGCCCCTTCTCATCGAACCTTATATCCCCTACATTCACATCCATCGCCTTTCACCCCGTTTAGCCCTATGAAGGATATAATAACACACCAGTGTTGTCAATAAGAATAGAACAAACCTTACCTTGACGAGCATGGGTTTGGATGATAAACTCTTGACTATGCCATATAAGGTTATCGGGAGATTTGAGGTAAGGTACCTTCAAATCCTTGATGAAAAGGGCAATGTAGATGAATCCCTCCTTCCATCCCTGTCTGATAGAGAGATAAAGAGATTCTTTGAGTTGATAATCCTTGCCAGGACCTTCAACAGAAGGGCGCTGAGCCTCCAGAGAGAGGGCAGGATCGGCACCTATGCATCCATCTACGGGCAGGAAGCCTCACAGATAGGTAGTGCCCTTGCCATAGAGAAGGATGACTGGGTGTTCCCTTCCTTCAGGGAGATGGGTGTCCTCATATCACTCGGCTATCCCCTGTGGATGCTGTTCAGATACTGGAGGGGAGACGAAAGGGGAATGAAGACACCCGAAGGATTTAACATCCTCCCTGTGAGTGTACCAGTAGGTACACACATACCCCATGCGGTTGGTACCGCCTGGGCAATGAAGATAAAGGGACACAGAGGGGTGTCGGTTGCCTACTTCGGTGATGGTGGTACATCAAAGGGTGATTTCCACGAGGGCTTGAACTTTGCGGGTGTCATGAAGGTACCCTGTGTGCTTATATGTCAGAACAACCAGTGGGCTATATCAGTGCCCAGAGAGAAACAGACCGCCTCAGAGACCATAGCACAGAAGGCAATTGCCTACGGGCTGGAGTGTATACAGGTGGATGGAAACGATGTACTTGCTGTCTACAGTGCAACAAGGTCAGCCATGGACAGGGCAAGGGACGGCAGGGGTCCCACACTCATAGAGTGTTTTACCTACAGACTCGATGACCATACAACAGCAGATGATGCATCGAGATACCGCTCCGAGGAAGAGGTAAAGGAATGGATGGGGAAAGAACCCCTTATAAGGCTCAGGCTCTTTATGGAAAGAAAAGGTCTCTGGACAGAGGAGTACGAAAAGGAGGTAAACAGGAGGGCAGAGGAGATGGTAGACAGAGCCATTGAGGAGGAGGAATCCCAGAAGGGCCCTGAGCCCGTGGATATGATACATTATACCTGTGCAGAACTCACCCGCAGACAGAAAAAGGAACTCAGGGAGTTTGTATGGGAAAGATGAACATGGTACAGGCACTCAACCTTGCCCTCTTTGAAGAGATGGAGAGGGATGGGGATGTGGTGGTGTATGGAGAGGATGTTGGGGTGGATGGTGGGGTGTTCAGGGTGACAGAGGGACTCCTTGAAAGGTTTGGTCCAGAAAGGGTCGTGGATACACCCCTTTCTGAACTCGGTATCGTCGGTACAGCCATAGGTATGGCTATCTATGGGCTCAAGCCTGTGGTGGAGATACAGTTCATGGCTTTTGTGTACTCCGCAATGGAACAGATATTCTCTCATCTTACAAGGCTACGTTCGCGCTCAAGGGGTAGATACACCTGTCCCGTGGTCATAAGGACACCCTATGGCATAGGCATCAAGGCGCCTGAACTCCACTCTGAATCGAGCGAGGCTCTTTTCTGCCACATGCCAGGTATAAAGGTGGTTGTACCCTCCACCCCGTACAATGCAAAGGGATTGCTAAAACAGGCAATAAGGGACAGCGACCCTGTTGTCTTTCTCGAACCATCCAGACTCTATAGGTCCATCAAGACAGACGTACCAGAGGATGACTATACCATACCCCTCGGCAGGGCAAGCATATACCAGGAGGGAAGGGACATCACCGTTG
>WGFF01000306.1 GCA_015492355.1 Deltaproteobacteria bacterium | reverse complement strand
GAACAGTAAGATAATATTCATCGGTAACGGCGGTAGTGCCTCTATAGCGAGTCATCAGGCTATAGATTTCCTCAAAAACGGCGGGATGCGGGCTATGGCATTTACAGACCCATCCTTTCTTACCTGTCTCAGTAACGACCTCGGTTACGGTAGTGTCTTTGAGAAGCCCATAGAGATGTTTGCGGATAAGGGCGATGTGGTGGTTGCCATAAGCAGTTCTGGCAGATCGGAGAACATCCTGAGGGGGGTGAAGGCAGGCAGGAAGAGGGGGACTTATATAATCACCATGTCGGGCTTCAAGGCGGACAATCCCCTCAGGACCATGGGAGATATCAACTTCTATCTGCCCTCTCTGTCATACGGGCATGTGGAGATAGTCCATCTGGTTCTGTGTCACTGTATAGTGGATATCATCATAGAAAATAGAGCGAGCGAAGAGGCGATGGATGAGAAGGTTGCCTTTGCCCGGAGGTAATGGGCAGGCTTCCCGGTTATATATTCGTGTCCTTTGTCTACCCTGAAGTGATGTTCCATCAGACCACTCTCTGGTATTCCATTGATTCCTTAAATAGATACCTCTTATAGGTCGGGTATGGAGGCAGAGCCAGTGGGCTTTGCCACATCCTTAGGTATAGTTCCTGTCAGGCATTGAGAAAGGGTGATACAAATCTTCCCTTCTTCACATCCACGAGTCCTCTGTCAGTAAGCCTTAATTCAGGTACCACGGGCAGGGCGAGAAAACTCATGGTCATGAATGGATTGGGCAGTCTACAGCCCATCCCCTGTGCGAGCCTTATGAGGTGTTCTGTATGGATACCGATCCTTCTCAGTGGATGTGTCGATATTATCCCGCCCACAGGGAGCCTCAAAAGCCCCCTGAGCCTGCCATCCTCCACCACACAGAGTCCACCTCCCCTCCTTTCCACAGCCCTTACAGCACCTATTATATCCCTGTCACATGTACCCACAGCGACCACATTATGAGAGTCATGGGCGATGGTGGAGCATATAGCACCCCTTTTGAGCCCGAATCCCCTTACAAAGCCCACCCCGACCCTGCCTGTCTTTCTGTGCCTCTCTATGACAACTATCTTCAGGATGTCTCTGTCTGTATCCGATGACAGTAGAGATCCCTTCCTTACCCTCACAGTGATTGCACGAGTGAGAATCTGTCCTGGTACGAGCTCTATCACCCTCAGAAGATCACCCCTGGCATAGACCTCAATCCCCTTCATCCCCTTCCAGTTGATGCGTACTGTATTGTCTACCGGTGCCCTGACCTCTGGTATTATACCTGGTGCGATCCTTCCATTCCGTGCAACCACCTTTCCATCCTTTATGGTCATACATACCCTGAAATCCTTGAGGTCACCAATCACAACGAGGTCAGCCCTGTAGCCAGGTGATATGGCACCACGCCATCTCATACCAAAATACTCACAAGGATTCAGGGTTACAAGCCTTATGGCTGTTACCGGGTCAACACCAGAGGAGACAGCCTTCCGCAGTATATGGTCCATGTGTCCGTGCATGAGGTCTAATGGATGCCTGTCGTCGGATACAAGGATGAACCTTCTTTCGTTCTGCGGGGTGATAAGGGGTATGAGTGTTCTGAGGTTCTTTGCAGTAGTACCTTCCCTTATCATGATGAACATACCCTTTCTGAGTTTCTCCCTTGCCTCCTCTATGGTGGTACATTCATGGTCAGAGCCTATTCCGCAGGATATGTATCCGTCCAGTTCCATACCCGAAAGGGCTGGGCTATGCCCATCCACCACCCCCCTTGAAAGGGCTATCTTTCTCAAGATACGAGGGTCTGCTTTTATTACATCATGGAAGTTCATGACCTCTCCAAGCCCCACCACACCCGGTCTTGCAAAAAAGCCTTCAAGGTCATGCGCCTCAAGCCTGTAGCGACCTGTCTCAAGGTCTGTAGAGGGTACACAGGAGGGGAGGGTTATGAATATATCGAGCGGAAGCCCACGTCCTGCCCTGAGGATATATCCTATACCCCTCTTTCCCATGACGTTTACTATCTCGTGTGGATCAGAGACCACACAGGTGGTACCAAAGGGCACCACAGCCCTTGCGAATTCTGGCAGTGTAAGGAGTGTACTCTCTATATGTATGTGTCCATCCACAAATCCCGGGGCAAGATACATCCCGCAGAGGTCTATCACCTTTTTTGCCCTGTAGTTACCAAAACCCGCTATCCTGTCGCCATAGATGCCCACAGACCCCTGGAGTATCTCGCCCGTAAAGACATTGACAATCCTTGCGTTCTTCAAAAGTATATCCACATCCCTCCTGCCACACGCAGAGAGTAAAAGCCCCTTCATCTTCACAAAAGACATCCTTCCCTTCACTACCTATCCCCCTTCTTGTTCTGATATACTTATCTGGGAGGGGTCATCTATGACTATCTCAGGTCTACCCCTGTAAATGTTTATCCTCCCTGTCACTGTAACTATCCTTCCCTTGTAGTCCATGGGGTCTATGCCAGATTCCCTAAACCTCCTTCTACCCTTAGCCAGTATCACACCTGTAAAGTCCCTTCTATGATCCTCTCCGAAGTTAAGGAATATAGCCCTTCCACTGTCATACACATCCACAACCCTGCCACGCACACTTACAATCCTGTCTCTGTATTGTCGTGCCTCATGGGGATGGATTGTCTCTACTTCAGACCATATACCCAGGGATTTCTCTCTTGCCAGTCCTTCAAGCCTCCTGTATTCCTTTATATTCTTGAGTCCACATGGAGGAAGGGTAAAGACCCTGGCAAGCCCTTCTCTGAGGAGTACCTCGTTTACTGATACACCATCTACATACACCCAGGCAAGCACCCTTCCGTGCCTGTCCCTGGGCTGTTCTGTACATATCCTGAGGGATACCTCCCTGCCCTCAACAAGGGTTTTGTTCCTCTCCCTCGCCTCCTTGTAGAATGGTTCGTCCATCTCAGGGGCATCTATGCCAGCGTACCTTACCTTCTCACCACTGGTAAGGATTATGGTATCTCCGTCTATGACCCTCTTTACACGGTATGGACCATCCCTATGGAGTGATTGTCTGGTCTTGTAAACGATAAGGGAGGATATAACTACAAATACCAGTACAGTAAGGACGAGGTTAGTAACTCGTTGTTTCATGCAGGGAAGTTCAACAGGGGATAGGGGATGAAGGATATCTTACCATCTTTCTCTGAGCCGGTGGATATCCTTCCGTAGTTCTTCGAGTCTTTTTTTGACCTTCTCCCTATCGCATTCATCCTTCGATAGTTCCTCCAGCACCTCATCGAGGGCTATGGATACGGTGCTGTTGAGTTTGCTGTACCCTTTGCTCATGTCCTCGAAACTGGCGATAAAGTCGTTTATGTACTTTACAAAGTTGCTTACATGGGGGTCGTCCTGAGACCTTATGGAGAGCCTTTTGTCGAGTTCCCCTGATCTTATTATCTTCATCTCGTACTCGAGCCGTTTGAAAGGTCCTACAAGCCTGTGGGTGAAGAATACAGCGATGAGGACCACGATTATGATGTAACCTATAATGAGAAATACCCCCAGTGCAGGGGTCTGGAAATTGAAATGACTCATCAGTGCCTTGGATACAGACTGGAGAAAGATACCGCCAAGGAGGGCGAGTACCGTAAGGAGTGCTATGGAGAGTTGAAGTTCCCTTGCAACAAAATATCGCTGTCTGACGTCCTTCTCATCCGTATCGTCTATCTTCTTCATATACCACCCCGAGAGAGGTTTAAGAATATAAAATACCCATTTACTCCGTTTGTCAAGCCAATTAGTGAGGGTGGAAGGCTTCCTTATAAGAGTACCTTGCGATACTGTCATAATCCTTATCCTGTGGAGGTAGAGAGGGTAAATCAACCCCTACCAGTCCAATGGATATCACTGCTGTAAACCCCATTGACCGGGATAGAAAAAATATTATATTATTAAACTATAAAGTGCTTGCCATATCACTATCTGTGTGTTAATAAAAAAACACACTCCGGTTTATCCATTAAATGGATGGCTGGCCATTTTGTAGTTGTGTGTGCTGGGAGTGGTTGTGCCTGGTGTTGGTCAGCCCTGGCAGTGAGGTTCAGGACTTACACAAAACTACTGGATTCTTTCATCTATAGATGGTCTTCAATAGATCGAGACTAAAACTTCTACCCCTGTCCAGGCGAGTACATGACCTGGATATCTCTGTTATAAGACCCCTTGAGGATTGTCCCCCCTTTAGTCATCCCTCCCTTGAAAAGGTGGCTTTTTGTATAAAGAGGGCGAGAGAGGCAGGAAGGGCTGTTGTTATGATGCTCGGCGGGCATGTGATACGTTCAGGTACCCAGAGGTTTATCATCAGGATGATGGAGGATGGTTATATATCATGTCTTGCCATGAACGGCTCTGGTATGATACACGATTTTGAGTTTGCCCTTGTGGGTGCCACAACAGAGAGTGTATCGCGGTATATAAAGGAAGGACAGTTCGGGCTATGGAAGGAAACAGGCATGATAAACGATATCGTCAATCGGGCATACAGGGACGGCGAGATGGGTATGGGTGAGGCTGTTGGCAGGGCTATCCATGATGGGGATTTCCCGTACAGGGATATAAGCCTTCTCTCTGCCTGTTACAGGCTGGGTGTGCCTGCAACGGTACATGTAGGGATAGGTTACGATATCATACACGAGCATCCCAACTTTGATGGTGCTGCTTGTGGGGCGACCTCCTACCGTGACTTTCTCATGTTTGCAGGGGTGGTGGAGGGGCTCGAGGGTGGGGTGGTCATGAGTTTTGGTAGTTCAGTAATGGCTCCAGAGGTCTTCCTCAAGGCGCTCAGTATGGCACGGAACGTCGCCCATCAGGAGGGCAGATCTATAAGACACTTCACAACCCTTGTATG
>WGFF01000305.1 GCA_015492355.1 Deltaproteobacteria bacterium | reverse complement strand
GGGTACCCTTTTACAGGCAAGCCCTGTATCGAAAAAACTATTTCAGTGCCCTTAGCCTTCTCTTTGCCTTGTCAGCCTCTTTACTTCCCGGGAATTTCTCTATGACCCTCTTAAGAAGTACCCTTGCCTCGTCCTTTGCATCGAGTTTTTCAAAGGCAAAACCCTGCTTGAGAAGTGCTGCTGCGACCTTGTCTCCCTTGGGATAGTTCTTTATGACCCTGTCGAACTCGACTATTGCCCTTTCCCAGTCTCCCATTGCATAGTATGCCTCTCCCATCCAGTACTGTGCATTATCCGCAAATTCATGTTCAGGAAAGAGTTTTAAGAACTGCCTGAGCGTTTCGAGCCCCTTTATGTAGTCATGGTCTTTTGCTATCTGTCTGTAACCCTTCATGTACAGGGCACCCGGGTCTGGTCCCTGTGGTTTTTCAGGCTCCCTGCCAGCGGTCTTCACATCCCTCATCCGCTCGCTCAGCCTGTGGATATCCCTTTTGAGTACATCAATGGACTCCTTGATGGAGTCTATGGTTGCGTTTATGGATTCTATGGATTCCTCTAAGAGGGCCTCCTTCTCTGTGAGGGCTTGTTCAAAGGAGTGCCTTAGTTCCTCCATCCTTGCAGGGGTATCCTTCATTTCTTTTTCCACATCCTGAAACCTCTCCTCCACCTTCTTGAGGGAATCCCTGAGGATGGTTATCTTGTCACGGAGTTGTTTTCTCTCGTACCCTGCCTCCTCAAGCCCACCCCGCACAAAGGAAAAATCCTTCTGAATCCCCTCGAACCTCGCATTCGTGTCAGCACGTATCTGTTTTATCTGGATATCGAGCCCTTCGAGGCTCTTTTTTATCTCCTCCGTATCCTCTGCGAGCCTGGCTATATCCTGTCTGGTGCCTGTCTCAACGAGTGCCTTTTTGAGGTCCTTTTTCAGGACCTGGATCTGGGAGAAAGAATCCTTGAGTGCCTTTTCAACCCTGGCAAGCCTTTTTTTGAGGTCTCTGTTCTCCTTGGAGAGCCTGTTCACATCATTTATGAGCCTTTCCTGCTCCTCCGTCATGATAGGAAACCCTGGACCACACCCAGAGAGTACAAAAAGGACAAATAACCATATCACCACAATCCTTACCATCGAACCTTCATCCCTCTGTGTTTCTGTTCTGGGGGACGATCCCCTACCAGTGGCTAACCTGAGAAGCCCTGCCAGGACATCCATCAGGTGACAGACGCCTTTTTGAGCCTGTAAAAGGGATCAGGATAGTCAGCAGAATATCCCTGACCTTGGATGACAGACGTCCATTGGAGCTAACCCATCCTCCTCATCTCCCCTTCTCTATCACCACGAACTCAGCCCTTCTGTTCTTTGCCCATGCCTCTTCGTTGTGTCTGGGGTCTACCGGTCTCTCCTCGCCGTAGCTAACCGTATAGAGCCTTTGAGGGTCGATACCCAGGTCTACCAGATAGTTCCTCACACTCATTGCCCTCTTCTCTCCCAGGGCAAGGTTGTATTCACTATCGCCCCGTTCATCCGCATGACCTTCTATCCTCACCATTACATCTGGATTCTGTCTGAGCCATTCTGCGTTACTGTTGAGGAGTTCCATGTCCTGTGGTCTTATGTTGTATCTATCGAAGTCAAAGTATATGGTATGGAGCTGGACTACCCTTTGCTCTGGAGTCCCTTTGTCCTCGTCGGTCTCTTCTGGAAGGAGGGCGTATCTTGGTTCTTCTTCCACCTCCACCTCCACCTCAACCACTGATTCCTTGTCTATCTCCTCAACCTGCTCCTCCTCGAAGGTAAAGACATCCTGTGGTGCCTCATAGGATGGTTCCTCGCCTATCTCCTCCACTGTATACTCACCTTCATCCGTTATGATGGCTTGGTCCTCTTCTGCCACATCCTGAGAGGCTACTTCTCCATACTCTGAATCTGTATCGAACTCCTGGCTCTCCTCTGCGGATACCTCCTTTTCTATACCAGAGGTGGGCTCAAGGGAGGTATCCTTTTTTATCATTATGGTCCTCTCTCCGCATCCTGTAAATACAAGGACAAGTGCCAGAAGGATCGATCCTTTAAGTAAGGCTCGCATATCCCTTTTCCTCCTAATTTTAGTCAAGATAAGGCGACCAGGCAGGATTCTTCTCATTGTTTGAATCTGTGGTAATCTTCCGCAGTCCCGTGCCATCAGCACGTATTAGATAGAGTGAGCTATTTGTACCATCCCTCACTGAGTTGAATACGATGTACCTTCCATCAGGAGACCATGAAGGGGATTTATTGTTGCCCTCGTAAGTAAGCTGAACCTGTCCAGTGCCATCGGCATGCATCACCCATATGTTGAAGTTTCCTTCATCCCTTCTTGTAAATGCGATGAATTTGCCATCAGGAGACCATGAGGGGCTTGCGTTGTACTTGCCATCGTAGGTAAGTCGCTTGAGATTGTTACCGTCAGAGTCTATCACATATAGATGTGGATTTCCAGCCATATCTGACACAAAGACTATCTTCTTGCCATCTGGTGACCACTCAGGGGATACATCTATGGCATAGTTGTTGGTAAGCCTTATGTACTCGCCTGTGATGAGATCGAGTATGTATATCTCCGGGGATTTTTCTCCACTCAGCGTGAGCGCAATCCTCTTGCCATCAGGGGAGAACCTGCCACCTATGTTTATACCGGGTCTATCGGAGATGGTCCTCTCCCTGCCGGTTTTCAGGTCGAGTAGATAGAGGCAGGGCCAGCCCTTTTTGTAAGACGTATATATTATCCTCTTACCATCAGGAGACCACCGCGGGGAGAGGTTTATGGAGCGGTTGTTCGTTATCTGCCTTACGTTCCTGCCATCGTAGTCGGATATGTATATCTCCTTGCTTCCAGTCCTGTCGGATACAAAGAGTATCTTTGTTGTGAATATGCCTTTGAGCCCTGATAGTTCCTTTATAAGGTCGTTTGAGAACATGTGTGCAAGCCTTCTTGGATTCCCTGCCCGTCCTTTGTATCTCCTTCCTATAATCAGCTTCTCCTTTATGGTATCGAAGAGTTTTGCCTCCACCGTAAGGCTATCACCCTTCTTCTCGAATCTCCCCTTTATGAGGAGTTCTGCACCTATGGTCCTCCAGTTCTTGAAATCTATCTCTTTACCTGAAAAGCCCTCCTCAAGGGGGCTTACAAGATGGGCAGAGGGGTCTATAACATCGAAGAAGTCGGAAAAGATGAGGTCAGATACTATGGTATCCCGTAGTTCATGTCTGACCCTCTCAAGCCCCTCTGGGTCGTCCGTTCCACCGGGATTCCCACCCATTGGAACGAACTCCTCTACAGCCACGGGCAGTCTCTTGCCAGCAGGTGCTGAAAGGTCGATGTACACCTTGGCATGGGCAGTGGAAGCAATAATACCCAGAAACACCACAAGCAAGTAGAGCCCTTTTCCTCTTAAAATCAATCCACACACCCCCCGGGACAGAATCTAAATCCTATATCATAGGTTTCATCCTTGAGCCCCTCTGGCAGGGGTGGAAAGGGTGAAGCCTTCTGTATAGCCATGAGCAGTGACTCATCGAACAATCTGTTTCCAGAGCTCTTCTCTATCCAACTCTTAATAACCCTGCCTGACCTATCGAGCCTTATGGACACGATGAGTTCAAAATCATCCGATGGTGTTACAGGATAGGTCCACCTGGACTGGACCATCTCGTGTACCTTGTTGTAGTATTCCTTGTATCGCCTCTCAAAATTCTCCCTCGATATCCTTCTGGGAGAGACTGAGGTGGTCCCTGGTGGAGAGGGGATCTCCTTTCTTACGGTCTTCTGCGGTGGGGTCTCCTCCCTGAATATCTCCTTTCTTATGGCTTCGAGCCTCTTCTTCATCTCTGTATCTTCACGTCTTTTCTTTTTCTTTAATTCCTCTATGCGTTTGGCGATGAACAGGTCTTCCTGTCTTCTGTTCTCCTCTTCAAGCCTCTTTTCTATCCTTTTTATGGCTGCGTCAACCGATACCATCTTCTCTGGCTCGGCTTTTTTCGGTGGCTCTGTTTTTTTCAAAGGAGCAGGTTTTTTCTTCTTTGCAGGGGCTGGTCTGGATTGTGCCTTCTCTTTACCTTTCTTGGCTACGGTCTTTTTCTTTTTGACCTTTACCGCCTTTTTCTGCTTCTTCTCTGTCTTCTTCCTTACCTTCTTCTTTTTAGCACTGCTGGAGGGCTTTTTGGGTCTCTTTTTTTTGACCTCCTTTTTCTGTACCCCGGGTTTCAGAGGATGGGGTTCAACGAGTTCAACGGTATAGATAGGGGTGAAGAATATCTTTCTGGGCTCTGTCCTGAAAGAGATAAATACAAAGGTCAGTATTACAACATGGACAACAAAGGAACCTACCAGAGACCTGTAGAAACCGGGTTGCTGTTGATGCAAAAGGGTCTCCACCTATTTCTTCTCCCACACAGGCTCTGTTACCATACCTATCTTTTCTATACCTGCCCTGCGTATATCTGCCATGGTGCGCACCACATACCCGTAAGGCACCTCTCTATCTGCACGCAGTAGTACCATCCTCTCCCTCTTGACCTTGAATATAGCCCTGAGTTTCCCTTCGAGTTCCGATGCCTTGATCTCCCTGTCGTTCAGGAGGACCTTTCCGTTCCTGGTAATGGTTACCACGAGCGGTTCTTCCTGTGTAGTTATGGCAGATGCCTCCACCCTTGGGAGGTTCACATCTATACCTTCCTGCATCATCGGTGCGGTTATCATGAATATTATCAAAAGTACCAGCACCACATCCACCAGTGGTGTTACGTTTATCTGTGACAGGAGTCTTCTGTTCGGCATATTTCCCAGAGTAATCCTATTCTGACCTTATATGGTCGGGGTTGTGTCTTTTAAGTTGTTTCTCTATGATATTCAGAAGGTCTGAGGAAAAATTCTCCATCTCCGAGTTTATGCGGTTTATCCTTGTGAGGATGTGGTTGTATCCTACAACAGCTGGTATGGCAGCCAGAAGCCCCATTGCAGTTGCCACAAGCGCCTCTGATATACCGGGTGCAACCACAGCAAGGCTTGCAGAGCCCTTAACCCCTATGCCCCTGAATGAGTTCATAATGCCCCACACAGTGCCGAAAAGCCCTACGAAAGGGGCTGTATTACCGGTTGTGGCAAGAAAGGATACTGCCTTTTCCATCTTGTTGGTCTCGATGGTCTCTATCTTCCTGAGTATCCTCTTTATACGGTCTATATCCTCTATGTGTATCCACCCACCCTCGCCATGCCCGGGCTGTGCGGATGCCTTCTTTGTCTGGACAAGCTCTGTATACACCTCTGAAAAGAGCCTTGCCAGAGGGGTGAACCTAAAATCCTTACAGCTGGAGAATATGGTACTAAAATGCCTCTTGTTCCAGAAAAGGTCATAGAATTCAACGGTCTCCTTCTCTATCCTCATGAGTAATCTCATCTTGTATATGATTATCGCCCAGGAGAACACAGAAAAGGCAAGGAGCACAAGGAGGACCAGCTTCACCATAGGTCCTGCACCCCATATCATATCCCATAGTCCAAGAGACTGATTCATCGTATCGACTCCTTATCTATTACTTACAGGGAAACCCAGCCTTACAGGGATAGAGGTATCCCCTTCTCCAAGGAGAGGGGACTTTCCTCCTTGTACTTCCTTCCAAAAAACCCTGATATTAAAAAGTTTTTTGGGAAGGGGATAGACTTAGACCTCGTTCTGTATTCCCCTAATCAGGTTCGATCTGGTGAACCATTATCTAAAATTATCATCTTTGTTCAATGCAAGTCAACCCCATCTGTCCTTGACACCCCTCTGGTCTTGTAATAGAATCTATTTGTTCCTTGGGCTTATGAAAGAGATAACCTTTGAAAGACTCAAACGTAACAGGGACAGATTCCTTAAGGATCCGTGCAGGGTAGTTGAGGACGAAGGTGCCCTTACAGAGCTTATATGCGGTGACTGCGAGTTCTACAAAGAAGGTGAGGATGAGGAGCTTGCCTGCGGGGCGTACAACATACTTGCCACACTCCTCAAAAAAAGGGTAATAACAGTGGATGATATTGTAAGGAACCTTACAGATGAGTAGCACTGTGAGGGAGGTGTGAAAAAGGTAGTCCTTTCCGATAGCTGTGTGCTCAAACGGCTCGAGGAGCCGAGTGTCTACAACATAGATACCGACGAACTCTACACCCTTGACGAGGAGGCATACAGGTTCCTTCTGAACTGCCGCAAGCCCACACCCCCAGGGGGTGTGGACCGTGAATTCCTGAAATTCTGCCTTGATGAAGGTATACTCGTGGAAAGAGACAGGGGGGAGAATACAGCAAGGCTCCAGAGCCATCCATCTCCATTTCCTTCCCTGAGATATCTTGAGGTCCTTCTCACAGAGAGATGCAATCTCAGGTGTCGGCACTGCTATATAGACGATACTGGGGGTGATGAGCTCCCCTTTGATGACCTCTTGAGTGTCCTTGAGGAGTTCGAGTCCATAGGTGGGTTGAGGTGCCTGCTTTCAGGTGGGGAGCCCATGCTCCATTCCAGATTCTGGGATATAAACTCTGTGGTGAGGGATTTTTCCTTTAGAACCGTACTCATCACAAACGGTATGTTCATAGACAGAGCCACTGTACGGTTGCTGAGGGTACATGAGGTGCAGGTAAGTATAGATGGGCTTGAGGACTCCCATGACCTTGTACGTGGCAAGGGCACCTTCAGAAGGGCACTCGAAAGCATATACCTCCTTAAAGAGGCTGGCATAGATGTATCTGTTGCCACGATGATATATTCCTCCAACAGGAACGACTTTCCCCTCCTGCGGTCACTCTTCGAGGACATAGGTATAAAAGAGTGGTCCATAGATGTACCCTGTCCTGCAGGAAGGCTTGCACGGAATAGAGACCTCATCCTCCCATATGAAGATGCGGTAAGACTCCTTGAGTACGGATTCTCATCCGGCAGTCATTCATCCTCGCCTGGATATGCCTGTGGCAGTCATCTCATGTGTCTTACAGGTGAGGGCAGATTCGTAAGGTGCGGGTTCTTCAGGGACGAACCAGTGGGGGATGTGGATGACGGCTTGATAAAGAGCTGGAACAGGCTCCATCACTGGAGACTCGATGAACTCAACTGTAACTGTCCCCATCTGCACAACTGCAGGGGAGGTTGCCGTTACAGGGCGTATATCCATTACGGAAGCCTTCAATCCCCGGATCCGCTCTACTGCGGTATCTACGGGGTTGAGATAAAGACGACGCAGAGAAAAAGGGATAGCAAATCCAAAAGGAGGTGTGCGTATGAAGATAACAAAGGTCACAAAGAGGTCTTCAGGGACCTGTAAGTGTAAGGATTCCTGCTGAGACAACCACCATCTATAGAAAAGGTAATGGGTCATCAAATCGGACCCGAATCTTTGTTGTGGGGAAAACACTGCGGG
>WGFF01000304.1 GCA_015492355.1 Deltaproteobacteria bacterium | reverse complement strand
ATGTTGTATAACCTAAGGATATGAAAAAGCCTGCCAGGATATTCATAGGTACATCGGGATGGGTATACAGGCACTGGAAGGATGTATTCTATCCGCCTGAGCTCAAATCCTCGGACTGGCTTGGATTCTACATGGAGCACTTCAGCACAGTGGAGATAAACAACACCTTCTATCACCTCCCCCCACCATCAGCATTCAGGCTCTGGCACAGGAGTGCAAAAAAGGGGTTTATCTACGCCCTCAAGGGCAGTAGATTCATAACACACATGAAGAAACTCAAGGACGCACAAAAACCCCTTGAGATGTTCCTCGGGCGGGCAGGACTCCTCGGGGAGAACCTCGGACCCATACTCTTCCAGCTACCGCCGAGATGGCATGTGAATACAGAAAGGCTCAGGGCGTTTGTGGACATGCTCCCTGAAGACCGAAGATTCGTATTCGAGTTCAGGGATTCGAGCTGGTTTATAGAGCCTGTATATTCCATACTTGCCCAACGTTCCATAGGACTATGCATATACCACATGCCAGGCTTCACAACCCCCTTTGAACTCACAGCCCCCTTCTCCTACATCCGGTTCCACGGCAGTGGAACGCTCTATGGGGGCAGATACTCGAAAAAAGACCTCGCAAAATGGGCTGAGAGGATAAAAGGACTTGTTAAATCAGGCGTAGACGTGTATATCTATTTCAATAACGATGCCATGGGTAATGCGGTGATAAACGCAAAGGAACTCAGGGCAATGGTGGAGACCATTTAAGGAGAGATTCCATGAGAAAGAGCGGTATCCTGAGCTATCAACTCCTTAAGAAGGCTGTCCAGGATGGTATAGTGCGTTCGGATGCGCCCTTTTCAGAGGGTCAGTTCCAGCCTGCAAGTCTCGATCTGCGTCTGGGACCCAAGGCTTACAGGCTGGTATCGAGTTTTCTTCCAGAGAATAAAAAGGTTATAGAAAGGCTCCACATGCCTGATATATACGGTTCTGACCTTGTGATGTACGAGATAGACATAACCCAGGGCGGGATACTTGAGAAGGGTCATGTCTATCTCATCCCCCTCAAGGAGGAGCTCAATCTTCCAAGGGATATAAAGGGCAGGGCGAATCCAAAGAGCACCACTGGAAGGCTCGATATCTTTGCAAGGGTCATAACGGATTCCAATCCACGCTTCGATGATATAGCCCCTGGCTACAGGGGCAGACTCTTTGTAGAGGTGATGCCCAGGTCGTTTACCATAAGGGTGAAGGAAGGGCTGAGCCTTGTCCAGATACGGCTCGTTAAGGGAAGCTCCGAGGTATCGGACAACAGACTCAAAACACTCCACAGGGATGTAAAGATACTCTACGACCACAGGCTCAGACCATCCAGGGATATAAGGTTCTCGAAGGGTATCTTCATGAGTGTCGATCTCAGCGGGGAGAAGAAGGACGGCATAATCGGATACAAGACCAAGAAGAACAGTCATGTGGTTGATTTGACGAGGATAGGCTATTATAATATTGAGGATTTCTGGGAGCCCATTTACAGAAACTCCAGGGGCACACTCATACTCGAACCAGAGGAGTTTTACATACTCAGTTCCAAGGAGAGGATAAGGATACCCCCCCAGTATGCAGCAGAGATGGTTGCCTATGAGGCAGGCTCAGGGGAGTTGAGGACCCACTATGCGGGCTTTTTCGACCCAGGGTTTGGCTACGGCAGGGACGGCGAGGTCAAGGGCACAAAGGCTGTGATGGAGGTACGTGCCCATGATGTGCCCTTTATGGTCTCAGATGGACAGACCTTCTGTAAGCTCCTCTTTGAAAGACTCGTAGAAATACCCCAGAAGGTGTACGGACCCAAGATAGGCTCATCATACCAGTACCAGGGTATCACACTGAGCAAGCATTTTAAAAATCCATGACCCCTTCAGGGGTATCTAAGTAAGGTAATGGGTCATCAAATCGGACCTGAACTTTTGTTGTGGGGAAGACCCTCCGGGCTATCGCCCTTTTTTGGTAAAAAAGTGTTTTCCCCAGCCCCCTTTCCCAAAAAACTTTAGATTAAAAGTTTTGGGGAGGGGAGATTGAGGGAAACCCCTTTTACAAAAGGGCTCTCCCTCAGGGTATAACTGTAACAGACCACAATGGCACCACAGGAAAAGGGATCGTACCTTAAAAAGGAGATAGCAGGGATAGTCTTCCTTGCCCTTGCCCTTTTTTGTGTTATAAGCCTTGTATCCAGAAAGGAGGCATCGAACTGGGGCGGTGTGGTGGGTGAGTATCTGTCCCATATACTCTTCTTCACCATGGGATATACAGCGTATATCTTCCCTCTGGTACTGCTGGTACTGGCGCTCGAGTTCCTTGTAAGGAGGAACATAGGATTCAGGACCACCATCCCGGTAAGCCTTGTCCTCTTTGTATTCTCCACTTCAGGGCTCTTAAGCCAGCTTATGGAGTCCAAGGACTCTGGCGGTATCATCGGTATAGTCTCATCCACGGTGCTCAATAACTACCTTGGCACAACCGGTGCATTCATAGTGCTCGGTACGGTCTTTGTCATCGCAACGGTTCTTTCAACGGGGCTGTCCCTCGTGGATGGTATGAGGGGGTTGTTTTCCATCCTCCGTACCATGCTCAGGGGTGTATGGAGGCTTCTGGAGAGGCTTGGAAGGTCGAAGGAGAAGATAAAGGAGACCGTCACAGAGAAGACAGAGAAGATATACAACAAGGTTGTGGATACTGGTCCTGCCATAATAGAGCCGTCCACACAGCGGAAAAAAAAGGTGGATATACCTTCTGAGCCCCTTGATCTCGTCTCTCCCGGTGGGTTCTTCAGACTGCCGTCCACCTCTCTACTCGACCCGGCCCCTGAAAGGGATGGGTCCATCGATAGGGATACACTCCTTGAGAACTCAAGGATACTGGAAAGGAAACTCAGGGACTTCGGTGTGGAAGGCAGGGTTGTGGAGGTGAGACCTGGACCGGTCGTCACACTTTACGAATTCGAGCCTGCACCTGGCATAAAGGTCGGCAGGATAACCGCCCTTTCCAGTGACCTTGCCCTCGCCATGAGGGCGATGAGTGTAAGGGTCATAGCACCCATACCGGGAAAATCCGTCGTGGGCATAGAGATACCCAACCTCAAAAAAGAGCCCATACTCTTCAGAGAACTTGCGGAATACCACTCCTTTGTCAAGAGCAGATCCCCTCTTACCCTCATCCTCGGCAAAGACATCTCCGGCAATCCCTTCATAACCGACCTTGCAAGGATGCCCCATCTCCTTGTAGCAGGGGCAACAGGTACGGGTAAGAGTGTATCCGTAAATGCCATGATACTCAGCATACTCTTCAAGTCCACACCTGAGGATGTGAGGTTCCTCATGATAGACCCCAAGATGCTCGAACTATCGCCATACGAGGACATACCCCATCTCATCACACCTGTGGTGACTGACCCAAAGAAGGCAACAGGGGTGCTCAAGAGCATAGTGCTGGAGATGGAGAAGAGATACAGGCTCATGGCAGAGAAAGGGGCAAAGAACATAGAGAGGTACAACCAGATAATCGAGAAAAACAGGAAGAAAGAGGAGGGTGAGCACAAACATCTGCCCTACATAGTCGTTGTGGTGGATGAGCTTGCGGATCTAATGCTCATAGCAGGAAAAGAGGTGGAAGAATCCCTCATGAGGCTCTCGCAGATGGCAAGGGCTGCGGGTATACATCTCATAGTGGCAACACAGAGACCATCGGTGGATGTGATAACAGGTGTGATAAAGACCAACTTCCCAGCAAGGATAGCCCTGCAGGTACCCTCAAGAACTGACTCCCGCACCATCCTCGATGCAACAGGTGCAGAGACACTGCTCGGTGAGGGGGATATGCTCTTCCTCCCCCCGGGGACCTCAAGGCTCAAGAGGGTACACGGTGTGTACGTATCAGAGGGAGAGATAAAAAGGGTTACAGAATTCCTCAAGAAACAGAGTGCCCCATCCTACGACGAGGAGATAATGGAACCAAAGGAAGAGGACTATCTCCTTGACGACGAGGAGATGGACGAGGGTTTTCTTAAGAGATACCAGGACGCAGTGGAACTGGCTCAACAGATGGATATGATATCCACATCATTCATACAGAGAAGGTTCAGGATAGGCTACAACACCGCAGCCCGCATAATCGAAAAGATGGAAAAGGATGGTATAGTCGGTCCATCACAGGGCAGTAGACCGAGGGAGGTACTCAAGAAGGCAAAGAGATGACCCGTATAATATATACCATCATTATCGCCATCTTTATGATCCATCCCCATGGCACATCCGCCCAGACCATAGACCATAAGGTCGTAGATCATGTGGTATCAAAACTCCAGGAAAGGTACGAGGGGATAGATACGGTATGTGCCAGGTTCGTACAGAAGACCCTGTCAAAGGGGCTTGGAAGGGAGACCACAGAGATGGGAAGGGTCTGTCTTAAAAAGCCCGGCATGATGCGGTGGGTCTACGAGACCACAGGGGATGTGCTCGTAAGCGATGGCAGGATACTGTGGTTCTATCAGGCAGACCTTAACCAGGTCATAAAGAGGGACCTTTCAGAGGAAGGTACAAACATAGCAACAGACTTCCTCACCGGTGTGGGTAACATAAGGAGGGATTTCTCTGTAAGGCTTGCAGACCGTGGAGAGGAGACCTATCTCTTGGAACTCAAGCCCAGGGAAGCCCAGCCAGGTGTGGAGAGAATCCTCCTTGAGGTCAACAGGGAATTTATAGTTACAGGGACAACGGTTGTGGACCCCTTAGGTAACGAGACCATCGTTACACTCGATGATATAAGGATAAATCCACCCCTTGAAAGGACACTCTTTGAGTTCAAACCACCTGAGAACGTACAGGTAATAGAGGATTAGAAAGGGATAGGGTGAAAGGTTCGGAAGTGTATACCCACATAGGATAGCCCGGACTCCCTCCAAACAGAGTTCTGGTTCCCGCCGTGGATAACCGCTGGATAAAGGTTTCGGTAAAAGGACCACTCGATGTAAAGGACGTGGTCATCTCCCTCCTTATCGAGGCAGGTAGCCCCGGGGTGGTGGAGGACGACCACCAGGAT
>WGFF01000303.1 GCA_015492355.1 Deltaproteobacteria bacterium | reverse complement strand
TGAGGGAAACCCCTTTTGTAAAAGGTGTTTCCCTCAAACTCCCTTCCCCAAAACTTTTAATCTAAGGGTCTTCCCTTCAATGAAATCATACTACATCCGGTGGGGATTTTCATCATCTATCTTGACTGTATCCCTGATGGATTGTAATCTTAAGGTATCATGGTAAGGGTAGAGGCGCTGGATGGACTGTCTCCTGTGGAGGTATTCCTTGCCTGGAGGAGGATGGCTTATCCCTTCATCCTCTCAGGTGGTGTGTCAAGGGGTATGAGACGGTTCAGTGTGGTGGGGGCAGAGCCATCCTTCGTTGTTAAGGTAGGTGCAGACGGTACGGTAACCTTAGAGGGCAAAAAAACCTTCACACAGGGAAAAGACCCGTTCAGTGTCATATCGGATATACTCTCCACCTTCAGGGACTGCAAAAGGGGACCCTTTCCTTTCAACAGCGGTGGGGTAGGCTACTTTGCCTATGACCTTAAGGATCTAATAGAAAAACCTGTAAGAAAAAACTTCCATCCACGGGATGGTATCGGTCTACCTCTGTGTATGGTGGGGTTCTATGGGACGGTCTTTGTGTTCGACCATCTCGAAAAAAGGGCGTACCTTGTCCAGGACGATCTACTTTCAGAGAGGGGGATACACAGGGAGCTTGCAGGTACTCTCATGGAGGGAAAGGGGGTCTTGCCACCAGGGATAGAGGTCCATGCAGAGGGGATCGTATCCAGCATGACCATGGAGGGATTCGTAGAGGGTATAAGGAGGGCACAGGGATACATCGAGAGCGGGGATATATACCAGATAAATCTCTCGCAGAGGTTTTCCATCCAGTGGAGTGGAGACCCTCTGGGGCTCTATCTCCATCTCCTCCGCAACAATCCTGCCCCGTTCTGTTCCTATCTGGAATACGATGGTTTCAAGATAATATCCAACTCACCTGAAAGACTCCTCATGGTAAGGGGCACAACCGCAGAGACCTCACCCATCAAGGGCACAAGACCACGGGGGAGGACACCCCTTGAGGACAGAACCCTCGTGGAAGAACTCAAAAAGGATGTAAAGGAAAGGGCAGAGCATGTAATGATAGTGGACCTTGAGAGAAACGATCTCGGCAGGGTGTCTGTTCCCGGGACTGTGAGGGTGGAGGAGTTCGGATCCATAGAGACCCTTCCCGGACTCCACCACATGGTATCGAGGATAAGTGGTCGACTCAGGGACGGGATAGACAGTATGATGTGCCTGAGGGCACTCTTCCCTGGAGGGTCTGTCACAGGGGCACCGAAGATAAGGGCGATGGAGATAATAGACGAGATAGAACCGACACGGCGTGAGATATACACCGGTGGTATGGGCTGGATAGACCTCAGTGGCGATACGGATATATCCATGGCAATAAGAACCGCTGTGTATGTGGATGGGACGATATACCTCCATGTAGGCAGTGGCATAGTATGGGACTCGGTACCAGAGAGGGAATACCACGAAACCATCCTGAAGGCACACTCATTCCTCCATGCCCTCGGGTGTGATGATAGACTGATAACAGACAGGGACGATGAAGAAGGGTACGGTCTACATAAACAGAAGGTTCGTTCCTTCTGAGGAGGCATACATCCCTGTATTCGACAGGGGCTTTATGTACGGGGACGGTATCTTCGAGACCATGAAGGCACGGAAGGGAAGCCCCCTTTTCTTCGATGACCACATGGAGAGGCTCAAAAAGGGGCTCTCCCTCCTCTCCATAGGGATAGGGGACGTGGAGGAGGTGGTAGGTAGAAAGGTCGTTGAGAGGCTCATCCATATGAACGGGCTTTCACACAGGGATGCCTATGTAAGGATAACCATCACCAGGGGTGTGGACAGGACAGGGCTTGTTCTGCCTTCACAGGATACAGAGCCAACCATCGTAATGGTAGCAAAGCCGATAGATGGGAGGAGGATAGCCAGATTGAAGAGGTACGGTGCAAGGGGTGTGTTCGTGGAGGGTCCACTGCCATCCCTTCCGATGGTAAAGAGCCTCAACTTCCTTCCCGGTATACTCGCACGGATGGAGGCTCACAGGCAGGATGCCTTCGAGGGCATATTCATAGGTCAGGACTCAAGACTCAGGGAGGGTACATCGAGCAGTCTGTTCATAGTATCCAGCGGTGTGGTCAAGACCCCGCCCCTTGATACAGGGATACTCCCGGGTATCACCAGGAAGAAGGTAATAGAGATATGCATGGAAAGGAACATCCCCTTTGAGGAGAGGGAACTCTTCTCAGGGGATCTTCTCGGGTGTGAGGAGGCGTTTATTACCAACTCCATACTCGATGTTGTCCCCCTTACAGGTATCAATGGAAGAACCATCGGGGATGGCATGCCCGGTGGTATCACAAGAAGGATTCAGAGGTATTTTGAAGGGTTAGCCAGGAGGGTTTCTTGATTTCCTCTATTTTATGGGTTATCATTCTCTCAGGATGGAATCTACAAAGGATCGGAAGAGGACCGGACTCGGTCCGGACGGAAAGCCGTCATCTGCCCCACCTTCGGGACAATACCAGCTTGCCACATTCAACGAAATAGGAAAGGCACTCACCTCATCGCTCGATCTGAACGAAGTCCTGAAAATAGTGATGGACAAGATAAGCGAGCTTTTAAAGCCCAAGAACTGGTCCCTCCTTCTTCTGGATGAAAAGACAGGGGAGCTTTACTTCGAGATAGCGGTGGGAAAGGGGGCGGACAAGATAAAGGACCTGAGGCTCAAACTTGGAGAAGGTATAGCAGGATGGGTAGCAAAGGAGAAAAAGCCCCTTCTTGTACCGGATGTGAGTAAGGACCCGAGATTCTCAAAGAAGGCAGATGAACGGTCCAATTTTGTCACAAGGTCGATAATCTGTGTACCCTTGGTCGTAAGGGATAAGTGCCTCGGTGCCATAGAGCTCATAAACAAGGTCGAGGAGGACAACTTCGGCGAGGAAGACCTGACGGTACTCACAACCCTTGCAGATTACACCGCAATAGCCATAGAGAATGCCATACTCTTCAAGAAGGTACAGGAACTCACCATAACAGACGACCTCACCAAACTCTACAACTCAAGGTTCATGCACAACCGCCTCGACTACGAGGTGGAGAGGGCACGGAGATTCAAGTATGAACTCTCCATGATATTCCTCGACCTTGATCACTTCAAGGAGGCAAACGACAGATACGGACACCTCTGTGGTAGCAAGATACTCATTGAGGTGGCACAACTCCTGAAGAAGAACCTGAGGAACATAGACATGATCTGTAGATACGGAGGGGATGAATTCGTAATCCTCATGCCACAGACATCAAAGAAGAATGCGGTCAAGGTGGCACAGAAACTCAGACGCCTCATAACAAGGGCAGAATTCCTCAAGGAAGAGGGTATTAACTACAAGCTGACCGCAAGCTTCGGTGTGGCATCATTCCCAGAGGATGCAAAGAACAAGATAGAACTCATCCACATGGCAGACCATGCCATGTACAAGATAAAAAACCGCACAAAGGACGGGGTCGCTTGTGCGTGAGAGTGGAAGGTGTGAGACCACCATCTTGAAAGATTCCACGACAGGAATAAAACAAAAGGTTTAGACCAGAAGTTTTGGGGAAGGGAGTTTGAGGGAAAACCCTTTTACAAAAGGGGTTTCCCTCAGTATACAAACTCAGGAAGGACACATAGCGTAAGAGCACCTCCTGTGTATACCGTCTAACTGCTGAACGGGCTTTTCTGTGGGTCTCAGAGGAGGAATCCCCATCCCCATCTCACATCCCCCTCCCACACCCAGCCCTGTCCACTGGAATAGACCCTTTCAGGAGGGTTTCTATCAGACGAGCTCTATTATCGCCATGGGTGCACAATCGCCAGGTCTGAAGCCGACCTTGAGTATCCTTGTATAACCGCCGTTTCTCTCCCTGTATCTTGGAGCCACCTCGTTGAAGAGTTTTGTAACAGCGGTCTTGTTCCTCATGAATGCCATTGCCCTTCGCCTTGCAGGAAGGCTCCCCTTCTTACCGAGGGTTATCATCCTTTCAAC
>WGFF01000302.1 GCA_015492355.1 Deltaproteobacteria bacterium | reverse complement strand
TAACAGGACCGCTAAGTTGAGTGTTTTGAGGAGAGCCCAATGGCTTGAAGGGCTGTGGATGGGTCTTCCGGCATGGAGGCATGGTATATATCCAGCTAGACTTAAAAGGCAGACCCTCAGCCTTAACCGTGATGGACAGGCTCTCTTTAAGCTCTCTCTCAGTGAGTAGAGGGAGTTGGCTGTAGAACCTTTTTTGAATCGGTTATCCGATTACAGCACAAACAGATAGGCTGGAAAGAGGCTTATCTTTTTAACCAAGGAGGGCCAGGTTGTGAGTAAGGGAGAACGGCATATCCATGGATTAGTCCTGTCTGTACTCATATCCCTGTTTTTCGTATCCATCATGTTCACCACCACCCTTTCCAAGGAGAGTTCCTTCCGCAGGGAATTCATAGAGAACTACAAGAGACTCAGGTTCGAGGAACAGGTAAGGCTCGTTAAGAAGAGCAAGGATATAATGCCCGGTGAGATAAGGGCACTTATAGATGAAGCCATGGAAGAGGGCAAGGATTTTGAAGACAGGATGTATCTACTCGATATAGCCAGCACCATGGCTTACATGTACAAGCACTGGCACGGGAACGGGGAAGACCTGATAAAGGAGATCCAGACCCTCATACGCACAGAGATACGCAAGGAAGAGGAGCGTATAGCAGAGATAATGAAGTGGAAGAAGGAGGAGTGGTTCCTCGGTAATTTTGTCATGAAGACCCATCTCAAGGAGATGGAGGCAGAGGGTTTGAGCCCTGTGCTCTTTCCACACTGGGTGCACAGGATATGGTTCAAGTGTAAGGTCTGCCATGATGAGATATTCATCATGAAGCGATGGACGAACGATATCTCTCAGCAAAAGATACTCCAGGGCAAGCAATGCGGGGTATGCCATAATGGGAAGATGGCATTCGGTGCTGATAGGGATTGCGAGAGGTGCCATATCGCTGGAAAGGCAGAGGCAAAACGGCTTTATGATGTAACCCATATAAACCACGAGAGGATAAAAGAGGTAGCCGATCGTCTTGGGGCAGAATGGCATCCTGAAAACCTGCCCGATGGAAGACTGCCACTCGACAGATTCAGGTTCATAAACTGGATCGAGCTCAAAAAACGCAAGGTCTTCAAACCTGTAACATCACTCAACAAGGATTTCAAAGACGAGGTAAGGGACAATAAGATACTCTTTGAATCCACCAGCCCGGTGGTCAACAACGTTGTATTCGATCATGAGATACACTCGAGCTGGATAAAGTGCTCCACCTGTCATCCTGCCCTGTTCAAGGACAAACTTGGTGGCAACAGGATAAGGATGATAGATATGGCAAGGGGCATGTTCTGCGGACACTGCCACGGCAGGGTGTCGTTCACCTTTGCGGACTGCAAGAGATGCCACAATCAGCCGAAGAACGTGCCTGTAAAGGGTGCACTCCTCCATAGCCAGAAGGGTTAAAAACCATCACGCGAGGGTTTACGACCCCCTCCAGAATAGCCCATCCTCTGGATCGGGATGAATGGCGGGCTTGTAAAGACACAGAGTGGCTCTACCCCAGTGAGACCCGGGTTCAGGTGAATTTTTTGAGTTTAAGTGTTTTTCAGCCTAATCTCCACAGGGTAGGGTCTTTTGGGGTTTCAGTGGGTATCCACCCTTCACAAGCCTGTATCCCATACCTTCATGGATATCACATGGATCGGGCTCAGCCTTCTTTACGAGGTCTGCCAGGATGCCCCACCCTGTGGGCGGGAATGAATGACAGGTCTCGTAAAAATAGGGGTGGCTCTACCCCTTTGAAAGCCGGGTTCAGGTTAATCTCCAATAGGACAGGGGCTTTTGGGGGATTCAGGGGGCAACCCCCCTGAAGCAAGCAACGCGGTTGCTTTAATATAAAAGATATTACCTTAGAGAAGAGGGGGATTCAGGGGGTGAAACCCCCTGAAGATATGAAGCCCCGCCTTGTAGCGGGGAGCTTCACTAATCCATACCTTTATGAGAAATTCTCTGTATACATCCCCTTATGGTCCTGTTTTTTCCTGAAGGTATCAGCTGGGGGTGGACTGGCTCCTCTGGTGACATTTGTTGCAATTCTCCATTGATTAAAGGATGGTTACATGATAAATTTGGATTATGAAATTATTAAAGAATAGACGCTGGAAGTTCTTTATCAAGAGAGACCTCCAGTGGAGATTCATCGTAGGGTTTTCCATAATAGTCATCGTAGCCTTCCTCATCAACTGGACAATAGCATACTACATCATCGACAGGGAGCTCTCCGAAAGCCTCTATAAGATCCACATCAAGGCAACATCCACACAAGAGATACTCGGTCCTGTACTGTGGAGCCTCAGTATGGTTACTGTACTCGTTGTCATCGTGCTTGCGGTGGCAACCGAGTATCTGCTCATACGGCGTATCGAGCCACCCCTTGAGAGTTTCAGGGACACGGTGAGGAGATTCGGCAGTGGAGACCTTACACAGAGGCTTGACTCCCAGGAGTTGAAAGACCTCTTCAACACCTTCAACAGTACTGCGGATGCCCTTGAGAGGGAATTCGCATCCATAAAGGCTCTTGCCCAGAGGATAGAAGAGGCTTCCAGGCGCATATCAGAGGTCTCGGACAATCCCTCCAAGGAAGAACTCCTCAAAACCCTCCAGGAACTATCCATCCATATAGAGGAGCTGGAAGGGAGGCTCTCCAGGTTCAAGGTATAGCCCTTATCAAAGGCTTTGTAACCAGTCCCGTCTTTGTGTTAACATCCTCTTATGGAGGTCATTGCATCCCATACCAATGCAGATTTCGATACCATCGCATCCATGCTCGCTGCAAAGAAGCTCTACCCAGGGGCACACCTTCTCTTTACAGGCTCGCTCGAAAGGGACCTGAAAAGGGCACTGAGTGAGATAGACTTCCCCTATCCCATAGAACGTCCCAGGGAGATCGATCTGGATTCCATAGACAGGCTCATACTTGTGGACATAAGGCAGTCCTCAAGGATAGGTCCCCTCTCGAGGATAGTCTCAAAGGAGGGACTCGATATACATATCTACGACCACCATCCCGATGGCAGGGGCGATATAAGGGGGAGTGTGGAGGTGGTGGAGTCCTGTGGGTCCACAACGACCATCCTTGTGCTCATCATAAAGGAAAGGGGTATAGATATCACACCCCATGAGGCAACTATCCTCATGACAGGTATATACGAGGACACGGGCTTTCTCACCTATCCATCCACAACTGTGAAGGACTACAGTGCCGCATCCTTTCTCCTCCAGAAGGGGGCTGACCTTGTCAGGGTCGCCCAGCTCCTCAGAAAGGAGATGACACCAGAGGACGTATCTATACTGGATGAGTTCCTCAAGTCCACCACCACCTATACCATAGGAGGGGTGGATGTGCTGATTGCAGAGGGTCATATCGAGGGATACAGGGGTGATATATCAGCCCTTGCCCACAGGATAAGGGACATAGAGGATGGAGAGTGTGTGTTCGTTATGGCTGATACAGGTGAGCGGGTCCATGTGGTTGCAAGGAGTACGACCCCGCGTATAGATGTAGGAAGGATAGCAAGGATACTGGGTGGAGGTGGGCATCCTACTGCCTCATCCGCAACACTCAAGGGCATGACCCTTGTTCAGGCACGGGAAAGGCTTTTGGATGCCATAAGGAAGGTCATCTCCCCTGAGAGGACTGCCGGGGATATAATGTCCTCGCCACCCATTACCGTACCCGCGGATACGACCCTGGAGGATACCATAGAGGTGATGAGGAGGTTCAATATAAATGCGGTGGTCGTTACAGAGGAAGGTGAGTTCAGGGGTGTTATCACACGGCAGGTGCTCGACAAGGCAATAGCCCATGGTCTGGGGTCTGCACGTGTGGAGGATTTTATGACAACAGAGGTCGATCTTGTGGAGGTGACAAGACCGATTGAGGAGATACGTAAAAGGGTGTTGTCCTTCGGGCAGAGGTTGCTCCCGGTTGTATCTGACAGGGGGAAGGTGGTGGGTGTAATCACAAGGACGGATATGTTGAGGCTCCTCCATGAGGAGGTCAGTGGAAGGGCTGAATCCTCAAGGAAGGTGAGATACCTTACAAAACAGATGAAGGAACTCCTCCCCCAGTGGGTGGTGGATATACTCAGGGAGGCAGGCAGGATAGCAGAATCCCTCTCCTACAGGGCTTATGTGGTAGGTGGTTTCGTAAGGGACCTCTTTCTCGGGCGCGAGAACCTCGATATAGACATAGTGATAGAGGGTGATGGGATAGTATTTGCCAGGGGGCTTGCAGGGAGGTTGAACGCAAGGATAACCACCCATGAGAGGTTCAAGACAGCGGTCCTTCTCATACCCGATGGTTTTAGGATAGATGTGGCAACAGCAAGACTCGAGTACTACGAGCATCCTGGTGCACTGCCGTCCATAGAGGTATCGTCCCTCAAGCTCGATCTCTACAGGCGGGACTTTACGATAAATGCCCTTGCAGTAGCCCTCAACCCGGACAGATTCGGCGAACTTATAGACTTCTTCGGCGGACAGAGGGACATAAAGGACAGGACCATAAGGGTCATACACAATCTGAGTTTCGTTGAGGACCCAACAAGGGCACTGAGGGCTGTGCGGTTTGCAGAGAAGTTTGCCTTCAGGATAGGTGGACACACGCTCAATCTCATAAAGAATGCGGTGAGGTTCGATATCCTGAAGGGAATAGCCGGCTCACGCATACTCTATGAACTCAAGAACATACTCGAAGAGGAGAGATCGAAGGAGACTATAACGAGCCTCCATTCCCTGGGGCTTTTAAGGCTCATACACCCTGGCATACGCTGGGATGAGGAGATGGAGTCTCTCTACGAAAGGACAAAGGAGGCGCTTTCCTGGCACAGGCTCCTCTATACGGACGAGAGGATAGAGAGATGGAGTGTTCTCTTCCTTGCCCTTACCGATTCCCTCCCGGAAAGGGAACTCATAGGGCTTGCAGAGAGGCTGACTATGGCAAGGAAGAAGATAGAACTCCTCAGGATGCGAAAGGATGGTATAATAGCCCTTGAGAATATCCATTCTGAGGAAGATATCAAACCGAGCCATCTCCATACACTCCTCTCCCCACTCCCTGTAGAGATAATCCTCTACCTCATGGGGCGGACAGATTCAGACAGGGTAAGGAGGGATATATCCACCTATATCACGAGACTCAGATACATAAGACCCCATCTCAACGGTAACGACCTTAAGAGACTGGGGCTTCCAGAAGGTCCTGTAATAGGTAAGGTTCTAAAAATACTCCTCCACAAAAGGCTCGATGGCTATATCACCACAAGGGAGGATGAGGAGAGATTCGTAAGGGAGGGTATACCCTTTATGTAGGGTGATGGATGTTTTACCCCCAGAGGGTAATAACCCAGAGGGTAATAACCCGGAGGGCAACAACCCGCTGGACTCTCTTCTTCATACCCTTTTCAGAGACCCCTTAGCACTAAAACGCCGAGTACCTCTGTAACACCCGGTACCATCTGGAGGATTTTCAAAAGACCCTTAGCCCCAAAACCTTCTGGGGTAATCCTGCTTTTTCGAGATGGTGGAGATGATGTGTCCCATAGGCAGGGTGATAATCCACAGGTAGAGGGGCTTATTTGCAGGCACATTGCCATTGGTTTGGGTGAGGCTATTCTTCACCCCTATTCTGGATTAATAGCCACCTTTTTTGTACCTTCGATTATTCTCTCTATGTCCTTTCTGTCGAGCACCTCTTCCTTTATCAGGTTTTCTGCAAGGCTGTTAAGTACGTCTCTATTCTCTGTGAGTATCCTTTCTGCCCGTCTCTCTGCATCCATTATGAGTTTCCTTATCTCCTGATCCATGAGCCATGCCATATCCTCGCTGTAGCGTTTTGGCTGGGCGAGTTCCCTGCCGAGGAAGGGATGTTCCTCACCCCTTCCCAGGTTTATGGGACCCACCTTTTCGCTCATACCCCACTGTGCAAC
>WGFF01000301.1 GCA_015492355.1 Deltaproteobacteria bacterium | reverse complement strand
GGCTCTGAGGAAGGTGTGCCGGTATATGGTACTGTCAGCTTCGAGGAGATTATCCCGGGGCTCGATAGCCTTGCTGATGGTATAGTGAGCGATGGCTTTGGTGAAGGTGGAGCCAGGAGGGCTTTTCGCATAGTAGAAAAGTCCGCACCAGAGCCAGAGGAGAGGAAAGGGAAACCCTCTTCTCACAAGAAGGTACGCCTTGGTGAACAGAAGCCCCTGTGGAGTGGGGAAGGGCTTGAGATACGGGATGGTAGTGCAGGGGACCTCGATGGTGATGGAAGGGACGAGATAGTTATTATCGAAGAGAGCAGGGCGCATGTACTCTCTTACAGGGATGGAGGGCTTACCATTGTTCAAACCCTCTCTATACCCGAGTACAGTTTTTCTGTGTCCATCGCTGATATAAACGGTAACGGCAGGGAAGAGGTCTTTGTCTCTGCCTATGACGGATACATAAAGAGCACTGTCCTTGAGTGGAAGGACGATGGGCTTGAGGTGCTGATACCGAGGATCGGCTGGTTTTTAAGGGTGCTCGATGTGCCTGAAAAAGGCAAGGTGCTTTTCGGACAGAGGGCTTCATTCAATGGAAGACGCACAGGCGATGTGTATGAGCTTACATGGAATGGCAGGGAATACGTAAGGAAGGGCACGGTAAGACTGCCAAAGGGTGGGGAGGTCTATAACTTTGCATATATAGAGATCGAAGAAGAGCCTGCCATCGTTGTACTTTCGGATGACACACTGAGGCTCTCCCTCTATACCGAGGATGGCACCTTTGTTACCGAGAGTACAGAGAGATACGGTGGCACACTCAACACCTATGAGGCAGACCGTGGTGTGGTTGAAGGAGGGGATGAGGAACTCGAACTCGATGAAGCGGTTACAGACGGTCCCCTGAGGTTCAGGGTGCCACAGCGGATGGTCTGGCTGGGGGGTGGAAGGGTTCTTGTGATAAGGAATATCCCAAAGGGTATCCTGAGAAAGGCACATCGGGGGCTCAAAGAGGGAGAGGTGGTGGTAGTTGAGTACGATGGGGTCTCTCTCAGGGAGGTGGACCGTACAGAGAGACTGCCCTTTTATATAGCCTCTGTGACGATAGGCGATGTGGATGGTCAAGGCATGGAAGCCATGGCAATAGGTGCAAGGGGGCTTGAATCATTACTGGGTAAGGTTAAGGCTTTTATAGTGGGTTTTCCCTTTTGAAGGATTTGGGATATACAGGTCCATGTTTGATGAAGGGAGTCTTTAAGGATAAAGAACAACTCTTTTTTTGCAGTAAGGCTTCTCACAAAGGGATGGAAAGGTAAGGATTCCTCGCTTCAGGGCGTTAAACATCAAAGAACGGGTCGTATGATATAACCCTCAAGGGGGTATCTCTGGAGAGCGGACAGGATGTATAAAGTGGCAGTGGTATTGTACCTGAGGGGCAATGGGGCTGTGTTTGAGAGATCACCTGTCTGCATAGCCAACTGCCATGAGGCAGTGGAGTCCTTTCTGTAGAGGATTGTCCCAAGGGGGAATATCTCCGGCAGCCAGTGCAAGGATTCGTGGGTTAAGCCTGTGGGTCCTGGGACTTTTTTGATTCTTCAATGCAGAGATGCCGATTCCTGTGGGCGTAAACCCCTGCCCACCATGAGTGTGTGCACCCTGTTTTTTATTATTTTTATTATCAGGACAAAGTAGTCATTTTTTGGTTGACAGGCGTCTTGAAGTCGTATAAATATGATTTGCCAGCCTTGATACTGTCATTTTTATCACTCCCTCCTAAGGAGTGAGGGGAGGTTTACATATAAACCAACATAACCAATAATGGTCTTTTCTAAGGAGGTGAAAAGCGTGAGAACACAGACATGGATAGGTATCATGAGTGTAGCCTCTTTGGTTGCCATTGCCGGTATTTTCCTGAAGGTTGCTATGTCTACTCAGCCCAGAGAAGAGAACTATGAGAATATCACCAAGCCTGGCTATGCGATAAGAAGGAAGTACTTCTGGGCACTCCTCATAGTGAGCGTCGTGTGTCTTGTGATAAGCGTGATATCCTTCCCCTATCCGGCCATAATGGAGGCGAAGATAACTGGAGAGCCTGTTGTTGTGAAGGCAACGGGCTTTCAGTTCGGCTGGGAGCTGGACAAGGATGTTCTGCCTGTTGGTAAGCCCGTGAGATTCGATGTTACTGCAAAGGATGTGAATCATGGATTCGGTATTTACTATCACGGCAAGGATGGGAGCCTCAAAAAGGGCATATTCGTCGCACAGACCCAGGCGATGCCAGACTACATCAACAAGCTCTATGTTACCTTTAAGGACCCTGGGGTCTACAGGATCTGGTGTCTTGAGTACTGTGGGGCTGCCCATCACATAATGACCTATGAATTCAGGGTAGAATAGGAGGTGATAAAATGGATGTAGCAGACAGGTCGATGTATGAAAGGCGGGTAAGTGGTATAGCACTCGGCTATGGAGCGATAACCCTGGTTCTCTTCGGTGTCACAGTGTTTTTCGGTGTTATAATGAGAACCAGCCAGGGAGAGTTTATAAGTGTGAGGCCCGATGTCCTGTATGAGTTTATGACCCTTCATTCCATAGGTGCCGGTGGGAGTCTTATGGCTGGTGTGATGGCTGTGATGTGGTATACGCTGAGGAAACACCTCGATATGAGCATGAACATCATGCAGGTTGTCTTCGGTATCATCGGTGCTGCTGTTGTAACCATAGTTGCTGTTACCCTTCTCGGCTACTATGGTACAGGCTGGACCTTTCTGTATCCTCTCCCGTTCAAGTCTGCCGGGGCATGGTATGATTTTGCCCCTGGTATGTGGCTCCTTGCCCTTATGTGCGTCATATTCGCCTTTGCCATGTCCTGGATAGATGTGATAAGGGCTGCATCGAAGAAGTACGGTTTTTCCAATGCCATGGGCTGGACCCTCATATCCGGGACAGCCAAACCAGAGAACGTACCACCGCCAGTGGTTCTCATCTCCACGGTTACCGCTGCATGCGGGCTCCTGTCGCTGGTCGCCGGTTTCATAGTGGTATCCCTCATGCTCATCCACTGGGCGAATCCCAGCTACTACCTTGACTATCTCTTCATAAAGAACCTCATCTACTACTTCGGTCATATAGTGATGAACATGATAATGTACATGTGCGCAGCGATAGTGTACGAACTCATGCCCATATACGCAAATCGTCCCTGGAAGTCGAACAAGATAGTTGCCATCTCATGGAACTCAGCCTTCGTGGCGGTTACCCTTGCATACTGGCACCATCTGCTTCAGGACTTCCCCCAGCCACTTATATTCCAGTTCCTCGGTGTATTCGGCTCGTACATGGCAGCATTCCCTGCAACGGTGGTGACCATTACCGGTACCCTCATACTCATCTACAAGTCTGGAATGAAGTGGAAGGTTGCCCCCCTCTACATGTACCTCGGGCTCATGGGCTGGGCAATAGGTGGTTTCTGGGCTGTGATGGATGCAGGGTTTAATCAGGCGGTTCACAATACCATGTACGTTCCCAGTCACTTCCATACCTATCTCCTCGTAGGCGCTGCGTTCATATTCGTGGGTGGACTATATCACATCACAGAGGAGCTGGGTGGTTGCAGGGATACCTTTGAGGACAAGCTGGGGCTGTGGACATGGTTTGTCGGTGGATACGGATTCGTTCTGTGGTTCATGATCTCAGGTGTTCTGGGCACACCCAGACGGTATGCGGTACAGATGCCGGGTACAGAGATCTATTCGACCGCAGCGGTCTACTTTGCATGGACGGTTGTATTCGGATTGCTCATAGCGATAGCACGCTACCTTACGAGACTCCAGAGCGTGAAACCTCTGAGAGGATAGGAGTCAAGATGATAAAGGTCATTTACCCCTGGGAGAAAATGCTGTTTAACATATAGGTCCTTAAAACTACGAAAGGAGGAAAAGGGGCCATGACAGATGAAAAACACAGAGAGAGTGAAGAGGAGCCAATACCTGCGTGGCAGCTCTTTTATGACAACATATTTCTCCTCTTTTTCTTTGGCATAGCGATTCCAACACTGGTCTATACGGTCTGGGGGCTGATGGAGATAGTCCAGATACCCCAGCTGCCGATAGCACCGTAGCAGGGAGGTGAGAAGATGGCTATAAAAGAACCCGAAAGAATATGGTGGAAGCCGTATACCAGGGATGAGAAGATATGGGTTGCGGTCTCGCTTCTGTGGATGTTCACATCCTTCGTGTTCATGCCGGTGTATCACTTTGCAGGGTCACAGAACCCGCCCTATGAGACATACAGGGTGAGTCCAGAGGAGTTCGACAAGCTCGTGGAGGCGATGATAGAGAAGTACAAGGTGGGAGAGGAGAACGGTATGCCCGTTGTTCATCCTGATCCTGACGAGCCGGTGTTCATAAGGGCGAGCATGTGGCAGTGGTATCCTGTGGTTGAACTCGAAAAGGGAAAGACCTACAAGATACACCTTTCTTCCATGGATATCCAGCATGGTTTCTCCATACTGCCCATCAACATGAACTTCATGGTACTGCCAAACTATGACTATGTGCTGACCCTCACGCCAACCACTGAAGGAGAGTACTATATCGTGTGCAATGAGTTCTGCGGAATGGGTCATCATATGATGGTGGGCAAACTATACGTGAAGTAGGGAGGTGAGCTAATGGCAGCTGAGGATTATAGAATTTGTTCGTTTACAGGGTTGAAGATACACAAGCCCACAGAAGATCTCATAAAGTGGAATACGGTTACCGCCATTCTCTTTCTTGCCCTCGGCGGTTTGATGGGCTTCCTCATAGCACTTACAAGATGGCCAAGCGTACATTATCTTTCCCTTCAGAACTACTACCGCTATCTCACACTGCACGGCATAGATGCCCTTCTTCTGTGGATCATATTCTTTGAGATAGGGCTTGTGTATTTCACATCCGCAGTCCTTCTGAATACAAGGACTGTCATCCCCTGGGCTGGCTGGACAGGTTATGCATTGATGCTCGTTGGGGCTGTGTTTGTCAACTTTGTTGTCTTTGCAGGAAAGGCGGACGTGATGTTTACGTCATACGTACCCCTTCAGGCGGATGCGGTGTACTATCTCGGCATAATAATCTTCGCGGTGGGGGCACTTACCTGTTATGGACATTTCTTTGCAAACATAATCCAGGCAAAGAGGGACGGTGCGTACAAGCACTCCCTTCCACTGGGCTCATTCGGTCTCGCGGCAGCCTGTATAATAGCAGTGCTTACCCTTGCTCATGGTGCTGTGATAATGATACCTGTTTTCTTCTGGTCCATGGGTCTCATCCACTATATCGACCCTGGTACCTACAGGCTCATTTTCTGGGGACTCGGGCATCCATCCCAGCAGATAAACGTGTGTGCCATGGTATCTGTGTGGTACATGATATCCGCCTTTACAGTAGGTGGAAAACCGGTGAACGAAAAACTCTCAAGGACTGCGTTCGTCCTGTACATATTCTTCATAAACGTTGCTTCCGAGCACCATCTCCTTGTTGACCCCATATTCTCCAACTGGCATAAGATAATCAACACAAGCTACATGATGCACCTTGCGGTGTTTGCAAGTATGGTTCATGCCTTTGCAGTGCCTGCATCGGTTGAGGTTGCCCTCAGGAATCAGGGATACACAAGGGGACTCTTCGAGTGGCTCAAAAAGGCACCGTGGAGCAATCCTGCCTTCTCTGCTATGGCGCTCTCCATGGTACTGTTTGGATTCCTTGGAGGAATCACCGGTGTCATATTCGGGACAGAGCAGTACAACATAATCCGTCACAATACCTTCGCCATACCAGGGCACTTCCACGGCACAGTGGTCGGAGGTACAACCCTTGCCTTCATGGGCTTTACCTATCTCCTCATCCCCTATATATTCAGGAGGGAACTCGTCATGCAGGGGATGGCTAAATGGCAGCCATACGTGTACGGTATAGGTGTGGCAATACTCTCCATAAGCATGATGAGTGCAGGAAGCTTCGGGGTTCCGAGAAGGCACTACGATATAACCTTCTCAGGTGCACCATTTTCCTTTACCTTCGACCCTGCCATAGATATGTTCATGAGCATGGTAGGTATAGGAGGAATACTCGCTGCAATAGGTGGTGTGATGTTCATACTGGTTGCAATGGGCTCGATTATGTACGGAAAGAGGTTAGCCTCCTGAGGAACGAGGGTCTAAAAAATTGAAAGGAGGTATGTTGAAATGGCTGATGAAAAACATGGTGACATAATAGAGGCACCGGGTGTGCTTGTGCTGTCGTTCATATTCCTGATTCTCTTCGTGATAATATGGTTTGCTCATCTTAAATGGCTTCTGGAGATATGGGCGGTTGAATAGGGCTCTAAAACCCTTTTCAAAGCCTGTATCATTTTGACGAAATTCAAGGAGGTGGGTTGAGATGGAAGAAGGGGGCAGCAGACTGAACATTCAACTCCTTATCGGTGTGCTCACAGCCTACGCCGTACTCATTATAAGTGTTATGGCGTGGACATGAACGGGATAAAAGGTGGTAACAGGGTGATGTAAAAGACTTTACAGAGGGCTACACAGGGAGGTGTAGCCCTCTTTGTTTTACAGGCGTTCTGGGCACTGCCTGCCTTTTCATGATAGGGATTCCATCGTGGAAGTCCTCTGGGTAGAGCCCTTAAAATCCTTTGATATCACAGGGCTGAAACCTTGAGAAAAGTCATATTCAGAGGCATATTGTTTTATGTACAATGTGTAGGTTCGATCTATAGGACTCCGGGGTGCTTTTCTTATATATATGGATCGGGTTCTGTGAGCAATCCTATTTAACAGAAGAAAGGAGGGATGGCTATGGATGGAGAATTTAGGGTTTGTTCGTCTACCGGCTTCAGGATAGAAAGGAGTGCAGAAGCCCTTGTAAGATGGAACATTATAGCAGCCATACTCTGCCTCGTTGTTGGCGGGCTTATGGGTTTTCTCGTTGCCATTACGAGGTGGCCCAGCGTACATTTTTTGTCACTGCAGAACTATTACAGATTCCTCACACTGCACGGCATAGATGCCCTCCTTGCCTGGATAATATTCTTTGAGATAGCACTTGTTCACTATACATCGAGTGTTATGCTGAATGTGCGGTCTTATGCACCGATGCTCGGATGGGTAGGGTTTGGGTTGATGCTGATAGGTGGGGCGATTATCAATATCGTTGTCCTTGCAGGCGGGGCGGATGTGATGTTCACCTCCTATGTGCCCCTTAAGGCACATCCCCTCTACTATCTCGGTGTTATACTCTTTGCAGTGGGTGCACTCGTGGGGTTCAGTCTGTTTTTCTACAATGTTGTCAGGGCAAAGAAGGATGGGGCTTACAAGAGGACCCTGCCCTTGGGCACGTTCGGTGTGGGTGCGGCGTGTATTATCGCTGTCCTGACCCTGGCACATGGTGCAGCAATAATGATACCTACATTTCTATGGTCACTCGATGTGATAAAGAACATAGATCCATCCATATACAGGCTTGTTTTCTGGGGACTCGGACATCCCTCCCAGCAGATTAACGTCTGCGCCATGGTTGCTGTATGGTATGTGGTTACAGCCCTTACCACCGGGGCAAAGCCGGTGAACGAAAAACTCTCAAGGACTGCGTTCGTCCTGTACATATTCTTCATAAACGTTGCATCCGAACATCACCTCCTGGTCGATCCTGTTTTCTCTCCCTGGCACAAGGTTATCAACACAAGCTACATGATGCACCTTGCAGTGTTTGCAAGTATGGTCCATGCCTTTGCAGTGCCTGCGGCTGTTGAAGTGGTACTGAGGGAGAAGGGATACACCAAGGGGCTGTTTGAATGGCTCAAGAAGGCACCATGGGGTAACCCGGCGTTCTCAGCGGTGGCACTGTCTATACTGCTCTTTGGATTCATAGGGGGTATATCAGGGGTCATATTCGGAACAGAGCAGTTTAATATAATCCGTCACAATACCTTCGCCATACCAGGGCACTTCCATGGTACCGTGGTCGGAGGTACTACCCTTGCCTTCATGGGATTGAGCTACCTTCTCATACCATCCCTCTTCAGGAGGTCTCTCATCATGCCCGGGGTGGCAAAACTCCAGCCCTACATCTATGGCATAGGTATCGCCATCCTTGCCATAGGCATGATGAGTGCGGGGAGCTTCGGTGTTCCAAGGAGGCACTACGATATAACCTTCTCAGGTGCACCATTTTCCTTTACCTTCGATCCTGCCATAGATATGTTCATGAGTATGGTGGGTATAGGAGGAATACTCGCTGTAATAGGAGGTGTGCTCTATATAGTGATATCACTCGGTTCCATCCTGGGCGGGGAGAGGACAGAATAGGACCTCTGACAGCCACACCACAAGGACAGGGCTCCTCTCCCTACAGGGCTATTTAAGCAGGCTGGGAAGAGGGGGGGATGTCTTTTCCCCTGGCTCTCTC
>WGFF01000300.1 GCA_015492355.1 Deltaproteobacteria bacterium | reverse complement strand
GTATAAGCCTTACTGTCGCAGGGCTCACAGAGAGGGGATTCAGGGTCGTTCTGGTCCCCCACACACTCAAGAACACAACACTTGGAGAGAAATCTACAGGCTCTATAGTCAATGTAGAGACCGACATCATAGGGAAGTATGTGGAGAGGTTCCTTAAGGATTACAGGAAGGATGGTATTACAGAGGGATTCCTTCTGGAGCATGGTTTCATAAGAAAAGACCCTTAAGAACGTTTTAAGGAGGGAAAAGAGGGTGTCTATAAAGAGGATAGAAGACGCTATAAAGGATATAAAGGCAGGGAGGATGGTAATCCTCGTTGACGATGAGGACAGGGAAAACGAGGGGGACCTCTGCATGGCTGCGGAGATGGTTACACCAGAGGCAATAAATTTTATGGCTAAGTATGGCAGGGGTCTTATATGCCTTACCCTTACCGAGGAGAAGGCTGACGAACTCAATCTTCCTCCCATGGTCGAGCACAATACATCACTCTACAGGACTGCCTTTACCGTATCCATAGATGCAAGATACGGTATTACAACAGGTATCTCTGCCTATGACAGGGCTGTAACCATACTGACCGCTGTAAAGGATTCTGCCCGTCCAGAAGACCTTGTAAGGCCCGGGCATATCTTTCCTTTAAGGGCGCGTAAGGGTGGTGTGCTTGTAAGGGCTGGTCAGACAGAGGGGTCTGTTGATCTTGCGAGGCTGGCAGGACTAAAACCAGCGGGTGTTATATGCGAGATAATGAAAGAAGACGGCACCATGGCAAGACTGCCAGACCTCAAGGTGTTTGCAAAGGATCACGGACTCAGGATAGTGACTGTTGCCGATATAATAGAGTACAGGCTCAGAAAGGACAGACTCGTCCGCAGGGCAGCAGAGGCGATTGTGCCAACGAGGTTTGGCGGTGAGTTCAGGGCTATCGCCTATGAAAACGATGTGGACTTCCATGAACACCTCGCCCTTGTGAAGGGAGAGATAAAACCAGATGAACCAGTGCTTGTAAGGGTGCATTCAGAGTGCCTTACAGGGGATGTGTTTGGCTCAGAGAGGTGTGATTGTGGGGAACAGCTCAAGGGTGCTATGAAGATGATAGAAAAGGAGGGCAAGGGCATACTCCTTTACATGCACCAGGAGGGCAGAGGTATAGGGCTTGTAAACAAGATAAGGGCATACGGTCTGCAGGACGATGGATTCGATACAGTGGAGGCAAACGAGAGGCTCGGTTTTAAGGCAGACCTCAGGGACTACGGAATAGGTGCCCAGATACTCCTCGATCTCGGTGTGCGGAAGATGCGTCTTATGACCAACAATCCAAAGAAGATAAAGGGCATGGAGGGCTATGGTCTTGAGATAGTGGAGAGGGTACCCATAGAGACAGTACCCCATAGAAGGAATATACAGTACCTTAGGGTCAAGAAGGAAAAGATGGGGCATATACTCAGCTGTGTGGACCCGTGGTTCGACAAAGGGGCAAAAAAGTATACCACCTGAGGAGGACCTATGACCAGGATCATACAGGGTAATCTCAATGCCAGTGAGCTGAAATTCGCCATAATAGCGGGAAGGTTCAACGATTTTATAAGTGAAAGGCTCCTTGAAGGTGCCATTGACACCCTTATCAGGAGTGGTGCAAGGGGGAGGATATAGATATCGTTAAGGTACCTGGTGCCTTTGAGATGCCTGTTATAGCAAGAACACTGGCAGACAGGGGTACATACGATGCCATACTCTGTCTCGGTTGTATAATTCGGGGCTCTACACCACATTTTGAATATATAGCATCAGAGACTGCCAAGGGTATTGCAAAGGTCTCGCTTGAGAGCAAATGTCCTGTCTCCTTCGGCGTTATAACAGCAGATAGTCTTGAGCAGGCTATAGAAAGGGCTGGCACAAAGGCAGGAAACAAGGGCAGGGATGCAGCCCTTTCTGCCATAGAGATGGCAAACCTTTTAAGAATGCTCAACAAAAAGAAAGGTGGTTGATCCTTTTCGGGGGCGCTCCCATGGGTGAAAGGAGAAAGGCGAGAGAGACTGCCCTGCAGGTGTTGTACCTGCTGGATATACGCGGGAGGATGACTGATGAGGAGATTGAGGATGTGGCAGGGGAACTAAAAATAGAAGGCTCTGCAAGGGATTATTGCATAATGTTGATAAAAGGTGTTAAGGAAAGAATAGGTGAGATCGACAGGCTTGTGGAGGGATACTCTGAGAACTGGACCATAACCAGGATGGCTGTGGTGGATCGAAACATACTCAGGCTTGCGGTGTATGAACTCCTTTACTGTCATGATATACCTTACAAGGTTGTCATAGATGAGGCAGTGGAACTTGCCAAGAGATTCGGGGCAGAGGATTCAGGTGCCTTTATAAATGGAATCCTCGACAGGATTGCAAGGGAACACACCGCGGTGCACTGATACAGGACAGACTACCTGGAACGGGTGGGATAGGTTCTGTGGAAATGGGGCTCCTGAAACCACCTGAACCCAGGGTTACAGATAGAATAGAAAATGAGCCCCCCGACAGTCCCCGGCGGTTCCATCTGATTCAAAACTCCATATGAGTATTGCGTCCTCTGGGCAGCCTATCTATCACCAGACAGGAGTCTGGTGGTTTGACAGCATAAACTAAACCATTACCTTACTCTTTTATCAAAAAAAAGTTGACACGGGAGGGAGAACGTGTATATATTAACAGAAAAGAGGTGGGAGGTGGTTTGAGGGTAAAATTACTCGATCTCGGTATCCAGTACCGCAGGATAAAGAAAGAGGTACTTAGAGAGGTAAGAAAGGTTCTCGATTCACAGGGCTTTGTACTTGGAAGCAATGTTTTAGGGCTTGAGACAGAGATAGCCGAATATACGGGAAGCAGGTACGCAGTAGGTGTTGCATCTGGTAGTGACGCTATCCTGCTCAGTCTTATGGCATTGGGGGTTGGCAGGGGGGACGGGGTAATTACAACGCCCTATACTTTCTTTGCAACAGCAGGTTCCATAGCAAGACTCGGTGCATATCCCATCTTTGTAGACATTCATCCACAGACCTATAATATCAATCCTGACAGCTTGGAGATTCTCCTTAGGAGACGTTCGAGGTCCATAAAGGTGATTATCCCTGTCCATCTTTATGGTCAATGTGCCGAGATGGGTGCGATAAACAGCCTTGCCAGAAAATACGGACTCAAGGTCATAGAGGATGCAGCCCAGTCCATAGGGGCTGAGTACAGAGGCAGAAGGGCGGGTTCTCTCGGTGATGCAGGGTGCTTTTCCTTCTATCCAACAAAAAACCTCGGTGGAATAGGAGATGGTGGGATGATTACCACAAGTAGTAAGAGGCTTGATGGACTTTTGAGAATCCTTCGTGTTCATGGCAGTCACAGGAGATATTATCACAGGGTTGTGGGTGTAAACAGCAGGCTCGATGAAATACAGGCAGCTGTTCTGCGGGTGAAACTTAAGTATCTCGATTCATGGACAGAGATGAGGATAAGGAACGCCCAGAGATACAACAGATTTTTTAGAGAAAAGGGACTTACAGACTATGTTACACTACCCCATGTTGAGGGGTACAATAGATCGGTATTCAATCAATATGTGGTGCGTGTGAAGAAGAGGGATGCCCTCAGAGCCCATCTCTCGCGCATGGGTATAGGTACAGAGATCTACTATCCCCTGCCACTCCATCTCCAGAGGTGTTTCAGATACCTTGGATACAAAAGAGGCGACTTCCCTGTGGCAGAAAGGGCAGCACGCGAGACCCTCGCCCTTCCCATATATCCAGAACTCAGTGAATCCAAACAGAGATACGTGGTGTCAGCCATTGCAGAGTTCTACAGGCGATTCGGTTGATACACTCAAGTAAGGAGGATGTGGCGATGAAAAGAATACTTGTAACAGGTGGTGCAGGTTTTATAGGTTCCCATCTGTGCGAGAGGCTCCTTAAGGAAGGTCACGAGGTGCTGTGCCTGGATAACTTCTTTACAGGACGCAAGGAGAATATCTTTCATCTCCTGAACAATCCCAGGTTTGAACTCATAAGGCACGATGTTATAGAACCCATACTCCTTGAGGTCGATGAGATATACAACCTTGCATGCCCCGCATCACCAGTCCACTACCAGTACAACCCTGTAAAGACCATAAAGACCAACATAATGGGAACACTCAACATGCTCGGGCTCGCAAAGAGGGTGAGGGCGAGGATACTTCAGGCATCCACATCTGAGGTTTATGGAGACCCCAAGATACATCCCCAGCCAGAGGATTACTGGGGCAATGCCAATCCAATAGGACTGAGGGCATGCTACGATGAGGGCAAAAGATGCGCAGAATCTCTGATGTTCGCATACCACAGGCAAAACGGTGTGGATATCAGGGTTGTTAGGATATTCAATACCTATGGACCGAGGATGCTCGAGAACGATGGAAGGGTGGTGAGTAATTTTATAGTCCAGGCATTGAGGGACAGGGATATAACCGTATACGGGGATGGTACACAGACAAGATCCTTCTGCTACATAGACGATCTGATAGACGGACTCATAAAGATGATGAGAAAGGATAACTTTATCGGACCTGTCAACCTTGGCAACCCCGAGGAGTTCACCGTGATGGAACTGGCAGGACTGATAAAGGACCTTACAGGGAGTAATTCAAGGATAGTGCACAGACCCCTTCCACCTGATGACCCTGTGCAGAGACGTCCTGATATAACCCTTGCAAGGGAGGAACTCGACTGGGAGCCGAGCACATCCCTTGAGGAAGGACTCGTAAAGACCATAGAGTACTTCTCCGCACGTATCAAGGGAAGCAGAGCTGGTGTGCCGACCAGTGAAAAGTATTTGACAGCCAAACGGTAATTACTAAAATATATAAAGAAAGCCTTCGATAGGCTTTCAGTAAATGGTATACATATCTTCATGGAGGGTGTTAGGGAAACTCTGAGAAATCGGCTTTCTTGTCATTGCGAGTGAAGCATATCAATCCCATTTTCATTTAAATTAACAACCTGGAGGTTGTTTTATCGCTTCGTTCCTCGCAATGACGAATTGATCAGAATTTCCTTAGGTGAGACCTTCTTAGGGTAAGATGGTTTCACTCAAGAATACTTAAATACCTCCAGCCATTTCTTCATAGGGATCATAGGTTTTCAGCATCTCTCCTAAGAATCATCTCTGTTTTTCACATCTCTGATTTTCATCACATCTTAGAGAAGAGAAACTTCCATACATCTGGGCTATGGCTGGTAAGAGTATTCCATAGTTTTCAAACTATGGAGCTATTCAAGGGGAAAATATCGGTCATAATG
>WGFF01000299.1 GCA_015492355.1 Deltaproteobacteria bacterium | reverse complement strand
GATCATGTACGATACGGTAGAGCTCGGGTGCATCTGCCTCTGATACCTGTCTTGCACCGTACATGGAGAGCACTATCCTGTCACTGAACCAGTATGCACCAAAGTTCATAAGCCCTGCAAATACAAGGGCAACTACAGCCCCCTGCCTGCCACCGAGCATGTCCCCGAAGAACACAAGCACCGCTGTGAGGGCAGCAAGAAGGATGGCTGTCTTAAGGTAGCTGTTCATACAGGAAAACCTCCTTTTGTTAAAAGCATTGGTTTGAGGATTGAATATAGAATTACCCCCTCCCCTCTGTAGTTAATATATGTAACCCATCCTCTTTTGTCAAGGGAAACCGGGCGGGAAGAAAGGGGGGATTCAGAGGGGGGTCTACTCTCTGTTACTTTACGAAAAGAACGTCTAGGGCTTTACTCAGGGGGTTCACCCCCACAACAGGTCTCCGTGGATGGTCTTCAACCGAGTAGATCATGGAGAGCCTGTTTTATCTCCTCAACCGCAACCCCTGTCTGTTCGCAGTATCCCCTGGGGCGCCTGTTCACTATGGCAAGCACTGGCAGTGGATAGGCATCCTGTACCCCGCTTGTAAGGTCCCTCTCGCATGCAACCGCTATCACTGCATCAGGCTTGTACTCATGTACCTTCTTTCTGGCAATGGTGCCACCTGTGGAGACAAAGAGATTCACACCGTATCTTTCTGAGATGTCGATGAGTTCACCTATCTCGCACCTGCCACAGCCAACGCAGTTTTTGACCTCCTTTGTTATTTTTATCTTGCAGTTTTCGTACTGGATGCAGTGAGGCATGAGGATGAGTATCTTTTCAGGCTTAAACCGTCTTTTCATGAGCCTTACAAGGTGGTTATTAACCTCTATGAATGCCCTCTCTATCCTTATCCTGGGTATGCCCAGTATACCCCTTCCCACCATGACCATGATGGGGAGGAAGAACCTTACAAGCAATCCCCTGAAGCCAGCAGGGAAGAACACCTTCTGGTTCATCACAGCAATGGAGATGCTTATTGCCCCCACCACCACGAATATACCACCTGCAAGTAGTACAGAGCCGAGCACATAGGGGAGAATGGGGCTTATGTTACCGAGTCCCACCGTTGGTATGTACCACAGGAGGAACACCCCACCGAGTATTCCCGCAGAGGATAAGCACAGAAGCAGAACAAAACCTATCCTTCCAGGCTTGTACTCGATACTCCCTGGACTTCCCTGCCAGGAGTCCCCGTATTCAGACAAATCTTTCGCCTCTTTCAATCCTTGTCCCCCTGAGGAACTCATCTGCCTTCATGCGTCTTTTGTTCTCCATCTGTAACTCGAGTATCTCCAGTATCTCCAGTATCCCACTGCCACACCTTACAGCAAGCCTGTCCTTTGATGGATTGAGGACTGTGCCGGGTTCTATCCCCTTAAGGTCCATGGATGAGTCGTCATTGTATACCCTTACGCGGTGTATCTTAACCACCTTTCCCCTCAGATGGGTATACGCACCGGGCCAGGGATAGACCCCCCTTACAAGGTTTTTTATCTCCTGTGCGGACCTCCTCCAGTCTATCCTGCCATCCTCCTTCTTGAGCATCGGTGCATAGGTTACGAGGGAGTTGTCCTGTCTTCTGGGGGTTATCCTGCCCTCTGCAAGTAACTTGAGTGTCTTCACAACAAGGGGTGGACCCAGAAGAGATAGCCTCCTTTCGAGTTCCTCTGCTGTCTCATCCTCGCCTATGGAGACCCTTTCTTCAAGGAGCAGAGGTCCTGTATCCATGCCTTCGTCCATGAGCATGGTACATACACCTGTCTCCTTCTCGCCCCTCATTATTGCCCAGTTGATCGGCGAAGCCCCCCTGTACTTTGGAAGGAGTGAGGCATGGAGGTTGATACACCCCATCTTCGGTATCTCGAGCACAGAAGGTGGAAGTATCTTACCATAGGCAACAACGACTATAAAGTCCAGTTTCAACCCCCTGAGGGTATCTATGAAACCCTCATCCCTTATCCTGAGCGGTTCGAGCACCGGTATACCGTGCCTGAGGGCAAGGGTCTTTACAGGTGAGGGTGCTGGCTTTCTCCCCCTGCCCTTGGGTCTGTCGGGCTGGGTCACAACACATACGACATCAAACCCTGGCTCATCTATAAGGGCACTCAGGGACGGAACAGAAAACTCAGGTGTGCCCATGAAGACGATCCTTCCCTTTCCACTCATGGATGTGGCTCTCTACAATGGAGACCTTGACGGTAAAGAAAAAACTTCCCACCCTCACCCAAAATAGATGCAACTGGTTCTATGCCATCCTGTCGGTGGTACTATCCCTTTCCTGGGCAAGGGTCTTTTTTATCTTTCGTTTTATCATGTCCCTTTTTAGCCTACTCACCCTGTCTATGAAGAGGATACCATCGAGATGGTCTATCTCGTGCTGGAGGGCGACTGCAAGGAGCCCCTCACCTTGGATGGTTATCTCTTTTCCGTCCCTGTCAAGTCCACGTACCACAACCTTTGAATATCGCTTCACCTCCACCGTGATACCGGGAAAACTCAGACATCCCTCTTTGTACCGCATCGAGCCTTCGGTAGATAGAACCTCTGGGTTTATGAGCACTATGAGATTCTTTCCCCTCTCCTCATCATACACCTCTTCATCATCAGGTACATCGAGGACTATGACCCTCTTTTCCACCCCCACCTGCGTTGCAGCGAGCCCTATACCACGGGCGTGATACATGGTATCTATCATATCAGCCACAAGGGACCGTATCCTATCGTCTATCTCCCCGACCCTCTCTGCCTTCCTCCTCAGGCGTGGATCAGGATATTTTAGTATTTCGAGTAGAGCCATTGTGCTTCCTCTTATCTTCTTCAAAATCTTTCCTAACTTAAAATTATACATTACATGAATCCATTTCTTAAGAGAAAAAAAGACCATCCCCTGTTTTTAAAGAGGGGTGATGGATACCTTTAGGGTAACGGCATATCAGATCGTAACCGAGTTCATGGATGATGGATGTATGTAAGGGGGGTTTTATTAGAAGTTTTGGGGAAGGGAGTTTGAGG
>WGFF01000298.1 GCA_015492355.1 Deltaproteobacteria bacterium | reverse complement strand
GCCTGTTCCACTAATATCAACCTTTAACAAAAAAACGCAAAGTAAGGAGGTCCCTTGATGGCAAAGTACTCTGACAGACTGAAGGTACCAACAACAGGCAGTAAGATCACACTCAGTGCACCAGGTGTTCTGAATGTCCCTGATGATCCCATCATCCCCTTCATAGAGGGAGACGGAACCGGACCTGATATCTGGGCTGCTGCTGTAAGGGTCATGGATTCGGCGGTGGAAAAGGCATACAAGGGCAGTAAGAAGATAGTATGGTTCGAGATATATGCGGGAGAGAAGGCACAGAAGGTCTACGGCGATGACTGTCCTCCCAATCTCCTCCCCCAGGAGACCGTGGATGTGCTCAAAGAATATGTGGTGGGCATAAAAGGACCACTTACAACACCCGTTGGCAAGGGTATAAGGAGTATAAACGTTACGCTCAGGCAGACAATGGACCTTTACGTCTGTCTGAGGCCCGTGAGGTATTTTGGTGCGCCATCACCGGTGAAGAGACCTGAACTGGTCGATATGGTGGTGTTCAGGGAGAATACAGAGGATATATACGCTGGCATAGAGTGGGAGGCAGGCACACCGGAGGTAAAGAAGGTAATAGACTTCATACAGAACGAGATGGGGGTGAAGAAGATAAGGTTCCCCGAGACCTCTGCCATCGGTGTGAAGCCGGTATCCATAGAGGGAACGAAAAGGCTCGTAAGGGCTGCCATTCAATACGCCATAGACAATGGAAGGAAGAGTGTCACCTTCGTACACAAGGGCAATATCATGAAGTTCACAGAGGGTGCCTTCATGAGATGGGGTTACGAGGTAGCAAAGGAGGAATTCCCTGAGAAGACAGTGACCTGGGAGGAGTGCAAGGGCAATGTGCCAGAAGGAAAGATACTCATAAAGGATGCCATCGCAGACGCATTCCTCCAGCAGATACTCACAAGACCCGATGAGTTCGACATCATTGCGACACTCAACCTCAACGGGGATTATATCTCCGATGCCCTTGCAGCACAGGTGGGCGGTATAGGCATAGCACCTGGTGGGAACATAAACTTCGTAACAGGTCAGGCTGTGTTCGAGGCAACCCACGGTACCGCACCCAAGTATGCGGGTCAGGATAAGGTGAATCCAGGTTCGGTCATACTCTCTGGAGAGATGATGTTCAGGCACCTTGGATGGACAGAGGCGGCAGACCTCATAGTGCAGGGGCTTAGGAGGACGATAGAGAGCAAGGTTGTAACCTATGATTTCGCAAGGCTCATGGAAGGGGCAAAAGAGGTCAAGTGCTCTGAATTTGCAACAGAGATAATCAATAACATGTAAACCCCTGAATCAGAGGGAGACTTGCCCCCTTTCGGGGGGCAAGCCTTACATATACGTAACGGTTCTTTCACGGGCTCCGCCAGGATGCCCTCTGGGCAGGGCTGAACGGCGGATGGGTAAAACACAAGGGGCTACACCCCTTTGAAACCCCGAGGATAAGAGATGGTGAACCACCGCGGGTAGAACCTGTCATGTCGAAGGGTTTATGGTCTGTTCCTCAGACTCACCGCTATGGTATGGTCTTTCGGGGATTTTAGGGGGTTAATCCCCTGAGGATGTGAATCCCTGTTCCGCAGGGCAGGGTGTCACATCTTAACTCAAATCCCGGAGGTTTGGTTATGCAACTTACAGGACTCTTATGGGGGCACAGGCTTTTAAAGAAGGTTGAGTTCCCGTCTGCCGAGGTGCTCGGTCCTGAGGCGAGTGTGGATGAGATAAAAGCCCTTATACAGAAGTGTGGAGAGGTCTTTATAAAGCCCATATTCAAGGGCGGAGTGGGCAAGAAGGGCAAGGCAGGGCTCATAGGCAGGGCAAAGGATATAGAGACCGCACTGCGGGAGAAGGAGAGGCTCTATTTTGTGGAGCACACCTTCGGCAACACGAAGACAAAGGCAGATGGTGTAACCTTTGAGGGTGCGGTGCCAGCACAGCACGAGGTGTATTTCTCCATAACCGACTCCACAGTCTACCGAGCACCCACCATGACCATAACCCATCACGGCGGAGTGGACATAGAGGAACTGCCAAAGGACAAGATAGCACAGGTGCCGTTCGATCCCCTCACAGGGCTCAAAAGCTACCACGTATCCAATGCCCTCGAAGACCTCGGGGCACCGAGGGAGATAATAAGCCCACTTGTACAGAACCTGCCTAAGCTCTGGACACTTTACAACAACTACGGATTCAGCCTCATCGAGCTAAATCCCATAAGGATGTCTCCGGATCCGAGGAGCGGAAGACTCGTACCTGTTGCATGTGATTTTAAGGCATCCTTCGATATAGATGATCCAGCATGGAAGAGGCTCGAACTGCCACCCCATCTCTTTGCATCGGATTACTCTGAGTTCGAACAAGAGATAAACCAGCTGAGGACATATCAGGGACAGAGCGATGTGTTCGTTATAAACCCACACGGTACCATCACAGCACCCACCTTTGGTGGAGGTGCTAACGCACTGGTTACAGAACTCCTCGGGGAGAGGGCAACTATATCGTCAGACTTCGGTGGCAATCCCCCCTACGAAAAGATGTTCCAGATATCCAGGATAGTTTTCAAATACTGGCTCAGACAGTCCAATGTGCTCTTCATAATAGGTGGCAAGGCGAACAATACGGACATCTACGAGACCTTCAGGGCAATGGCAGATGCACTGAGGGAGTACTTCCACAAAAACGGTCCGACCCCACTCTTTGTGGTCATAGGCAGGGGTGGTCCGAACCTTGTAAGGGGTATGGCTTACATGAGGGACACACTCGATACACTGAGACTACCCTACAGGATATTCGGTCACGACAGTGCCATGAGCGAGGTTGTGAACTATGCCATGAAGATAGATGACTGGATGCAGAAGGAAGGTAGAAGGATGCTCCTTGAGAAGTGGGGGGTTGTGGACAGGGCAAGGGAAGAACTGAAGGAGTACGTGGCAACTTAACCCCTGAGATCTGGTCTCCTGTAGAAAGGGGGAGAAGGATTGCTGGTTTATACTCCATGGGTTGATGCCCTGGGGCTTATATCCTCTGGATTTACACACTGTTGGGGTAGACCCCTGGAGGAGATGTTCTCCCCTGCACAAAAAAACGAAAGAGGTGTGATGGGTCATGCATAAAGAGGGTGTAAAGAAGTTTCCCTATTACGTGGGTATAAACTCCCTGGCAGAGGTTGCCACAAGGGAGGACAGGGTGTGTGTGCTCAACATACTCGGTACCGAGAGCAGGACAGTTACCCCTGTGAGCCATGAGTTCTCGGGTGGTAATGTTGTGTTCGGTACCAGTCCCGGCAGATCGGGGCAGGCGCTCGAGACCAAGGTTGGTGCCATACCTGTCTTCAACTCCGTAAGGGAGGGTATAGAGGCAGGTCACAAGTTCGATACTGCTGTCATATACCTGCCACCTGCGGGTGTCAAGGATGGTGTGGCAGAAGTGGTGAGATTCAATCCCGATCTCAGGAAGATAGTCATAATAACAGAGAAGGTGCCTGTACACGATGCAAGGATAATAAGGGCTATCTGCCAGACCAACGGGGTCGATATATTCGGTGCCAACTGTCTCGGTATAGCGGATGCGTGGAACAAGGTACGTATAGGAGGGGCACTCGGTGGAAGTAAGCCAGAGGAGTCCCTTGTAAAGGGTTCCATAGCCATATATTCCAACTCTGGAAACTTTACAACCACCATTGCGGTGTATCTCCTCACCAAGGGATGGGGTACGACCACGTCCATATCGAGTGGTAAGGATGTGTATATACATTTTGCACCGAGGGAGTTCTTCAATGCCCTTGACAATGACGAGAGGTCGAAGGGTGCGGTAGTTTACATAGAACCAGGAGGCTATTACGAGGCAGACCTCGAGATAAACAAGCCCACTGTTGCATGTGTGGTAGGAAGATGGAAGGCGAGGCTTACAAAGGCATGTGGACATGCAGGAAGCCTTGCAGGCAGTGGCGATGACGCAAGGGCAAAGGAGAAGTGGTTCATGGAATATTTCGGGGTGGATGGCATATACACCCCGGAAAAGCCCATATACTCGAAGAAGGGGGCGGTGGTAACGAATATCGCCCATATACCAGAGGCACTGACAAAGGTGATGGAGCTCAATGGCATAGAGCCTGACTTTGAGCCCCGCGGAGACCTCTCGCTTAAGTGCTGGTTTTCCTCCAATGCAGGTCTGCCACTACCGCAGGACCTGGATATAAAGACAGTCCGTGCAATCTCCCCTTACGGTGAGCAGATAGAAGAGGTGAACAAACAGATCGGTGCCATGTATCCGAGACAATCCATGAAGGATGCAAGTGGTGCCTCCATGATGGACCCTGCAACACAGGTTACAAAACTGCACGGTGTGTCCGTACTGGATGCGTCCAGGAGGTCCCTGGAGGAGAACCTTGTCATGAGCCTTCTCAAGGACTATCCATCTGACTACGGAAGGGCGCTTGCAAATGTAGCATTCAATGCCTATCTGAACCTCCATAACGATATAACAGTGCTCGCCTCGGATGCGGCAAGGGAGGCAGAGAATTCACCCAATACCGTTCTCTCTACCGCTCTCTCTGTACTTGGAAAGGGTAAGGTTAAGGGGGCTGTTGAGGTATCGACCCTCCTTCTCGAACTCTTCCAGTACTCCGGGCTTAAAGACCCCACAGGGGATTTTGACTTCTCTTCCATACTCAAGGGGCTGGACGGGGAGAAGAAAAGACTCCTCAAGGCTGACAAAGGCGATACCCTTGCACAGACCGTCCTGAAAAAGATAGACAGCCTTGAAGGGAAGTCCGTATTCATAGAGTTCATAAAGTCTGCAACCCAGGGCAAACCTTCCCTTGATGCCATCCTTTCCGCTATATGGATGACACTCGGATGGGAGGCTTTGATGACCAAGAGGATATCCAGGAATACCATACTCATGCTTCCGTGGTATTCGAGGATATTCTCCACGATGGTGGGTGCGAGTGTACCTGCAAAGAAGCACACAAAGGATAGCTTCTGCGGGGTCAAGTGCAAGGAACTCATCGAGGAATGGGGCTTCACCGAGTCCACCTTCCTGGCACTCATAGGAAGGAAGCCCACGGATGTGGAACTCTTTGAGTTCTCCATGCTCCTTGGGCTCCTCATATCGAATGGTCCCGGTACCATATCAGCACAGGGCTGTAAGGGTGGGGTGAGTGCGGACGGACCAGAGTCGCCACAGAGGGTGCAGATAAACAAGGCATTCGTTGGATTCCTCACCCATACGGGCTTTGCACACGGTGGTAACGGATACGAGGCTATAGAGTTCCTCATAGAGCGCTTCAGGGACAGGGACCTGGGGAACCCATCTGACAGGAACCACGGGATCGACCTGAAGAAGATGGCGGATGAATACGCAAGCTGGTACAAGAACTACAAGGCAGAACAGAAGGCTATCGGGAACATCGACTACATGAAGATACCCTGTGTGAACCATCCTGTCTTCAAGGGAAAGCCTGTCAACTACGACCCGAGGGAGAGATTCGTAAAGGAGCTCTTCGACGAGAAAGGGATATACAACATATTCCATGACTTCTATCTGCATCTCGTACAGGCACTCTTTGATGCCAGGGTTACACCGAATGTGTGGTGTGTGAACGTGGATGCGGTGATAGCGGTCATACTCCTCAAGATAGTGTGGGATGCCTACAAGAAAGGCAGTATGACAGAGAAGGAGATCGAGAACGCAGCCTTTACCACATTCCTCTTCGGCAGGATGATAGGCTGTGCAGCAGAGATAGACGACCATATAAACAGGGGAAGAAACATGGATACAAGAACCCCTGCCTCACAGTGCAGGTTTGTGGGTTGATAGGTGTGTACTTTCGGGGGAGCCTTTTCGTTGAAAAGGCTCCCGTCTACCTAAAAACCTTAGACCAAAAGTTTTGGGGAAGGGAGTTTGAGGGAAACCCCTTTTACAAAAGGGGTTTCCCTCAGGACTTAGTCCGAAAAAGACACCCATTACCAGATTCTTGGAAAAAGGGATATACCCTCACGCCTCATTAGTCGATAGGAGCAGGATGGCCCTTTCCCTGATGACATGATGATATCCCCTCCCTCAGATACCCGAGTCCATATCCTTGTTGCGGGTATAGTCCTGTCCATTCTTTTTTCACCTTCCATCTCATACCCAGAGACCCAGAGGACACCACCTGAGATAAAAGGGGTGAGGATAGAACCGGGTGAGATAACCATAGACGGGAGGCTCGATGAGCCTGCATGGAACAGGGCAGAGCCTGTGGATGGTTTTACCCAGAGGGAGCCTGTCCCGGGGAGACCTGCGTCAGAGAGGACAGAGGTGAGGATACTCTACGACAGGGAGAACCTCTACATAGGGGCTATGCTGTACGATTCTGATCCATCGGGCATCATAGGGGATGAGAGGAGAAGGGATGCGGACCTGAGGAGGAACGATGCCTTTGCTGTTCTCATAGATACCTATCACGACCACAGGAACGGCTTTTTCTTCGAGACCAACCCTGTTGGAGCAAGGGCAGAGGCGATTGTCTTTGATGAGGGAAGGGAACTTAACTTCGACTGGGATGGTATATGGTGGGTGGAATCGAGGATTACAGATGAGGGCTGGCAGGTGGAGATGAGGATACCCTTCAGTACCTTGAGGTTCGACAGGGAGAGAATAGAGACCTGGGGTTTACAGATGCGAAGGCTCATACGGAGGAAGAACGAGGAGGTCTACTGGTCTGGCATACATCTGGATGCAAGCATGTGGAGGGTATCCCTTGCAGGACACCTTACAGGGCTTGAGGACATAAGACCTGGAAGGAACATAGAGATAAAACCCTACATCCTCTCAGGTGTTGAAAGGGTACCATCCATAGGTATGGATGATACGAGGGTGGTGAAGGACGGGGGTGTGGATATAAAGTACGCGCTCACACCCCATCTCACCCTCGATCTTACGGTGAATACGGATTTTGCACAGGTGGAGGCAGATGAGCTCAAGATAAACATAACCCGATTCCCGCTCTTCTTCCCTGAAAAGAGGGAGTTCTTTCTTGAGGGTTCAGGGTTCTTTGAGTTCGGACTGCGCGCAAGACTACAGCCCTTTTTCTCAAGGAGGATAGGTATCTCAGGGGGTAAGGAGATACCCATACTTGTTGGGGGGAAACTTACGGGCAAGGCAGGCAGGTACGGTATAGGGGTGCTGAGTGTGGAGACCAGAAAAAAGGGAGATGAGCCAAGGACGAACTACTCGGTTGTCAGGATAAAGAGGGATATACTCGATCGTTCAAAGATCGGGTTCATAGCCATAAGCAAGGAGCCAGATGAAGGACCGTTCAACAGGACCTTCGGGGTGGATGCCAATCTTGTGTTCATGGATTATCTCTACATCAATTCCTTCCTCCTCAAGACCCAGACCCAGGGCTCAAAGGGTGATGATATGGCGAGGTATCTGAACGTAATCTGGCTCGATCCATACAGGTATTTTAAGGTCTCCCATCTCGATGTAGAGGACAGATTCAACCCAGAGGTGGGGTTTGTAAGGAGGAGGGGGATAAAAGAGAGTAGCCTGTATGGAGAGGTATTCATGAGACCGGAAAGGTCCATTGTAAGGCAGTATTCATTCTACGGTCTCATGAAATATATCTCGGACCAGGAAGACATGGTCATAGGGAGGAACGGTGATATAGGCTTTACCCTTACCTTCCACAGCGGGGAGGACTTCAGGATAGCCTACAAAAGGGAGTTCGACAGGCTCGATTTTGACTTTGACATAAGACCTGGCATAACCATACCCGAGGGTGGTTATTCCTTCCATTCCCTGTATGTACGCCTTTCCACAGACAGGAGAAGGAGGGTCTCTGCCTGGATGGCCTTTGAGAGGGGGAGTTACTACGATGGGGATCGTGTATCCTACGACTGGTCGTTCAACCTGAGACCCACCAGATACCTGAGGGTAAGCCCTGGGCTGAAAAGGGAGGAGGTAGACCTGCCTTGGGGCTCATTTACCGCCAATCTGGTGAATACAACTATAGAATACACCATCTCGACAAAGGCGTTCCTCAATGCCCTTCTACAGTGGAACGACGATATGGAGGAGGCATCGGTAAATCTCCGTTTCAACTACCAGTACAGACCAGGGAGCGATATATACGTGGTCTACAACGAGAGGCGTGATACCTTTGAGGGTGGCTTTGTGGACCGTGCGCTGGTGGTGAAGCTTACGTACCTGTGGAGTTTCTGAACCTTCTCATACATCAAATTATTTGACAACTCACCTGCCATATAATAATCTTCTTTTATGGCTGTAGGAAAGAAGGTATCCTATCTTGGCGAGATACTCGTATCGAAAGGTATCATCACCAAGGAACAGCTCGAAGAAGCCATAAAGATAGGCAAGAGGACCAACACCCGTGTGGGTAATGTCCTTGTAAACCTCGGGTATGCTACTGAGAAGGACATTGCCCAGGCACTTGCAGAGCAGTACCGCATCCCCTCCATAATACTCAGCGAGACCATAATCGAGCCCGATGTTGTAAAACTCGTCCCTGAATCCATAGCACGGCGTTACAAACTCATACCTGTTTCAGTCGAGGACAGGACACTCAGGGTTGCCATGCTCGATCCCCTCAATGTCCTCGCCATGGACGAACTCAAGCGTATTACTGGATACAACATCCTTCCCATGGTCTCTACAGAGACCGAGATAATGAATGCCATAGACCAGTATTACGGCATGGAGGCGAGTATCGATGACATGGTAAAGAAGATCCAGTCCTCGGAGCTCCCCCTTCTGAGGGGAGAGGAGGAGGCACCAGAGAAACTCGAAAAGATAGCGGGCGAGACCTCTGTGGTACAGCTCGTAAATCTCATAATCTCCAGGGCTGTCCTCGAGAACGCATCCGACCTCCATATAGAGCCTGATGAGGATACCCTCAGGGTCAGGATGAGGATAGACGGTATACTCCATGAGACAGCCAATCTCCCGGTCAATCTCCATCCCGCAGTGATATCGAGGCTCAAGATACTCGGTGATATGAATATCGCAGAAAAGAGGGTACCGCAGGATGGAAGGTTTCTTATGAAGGTTGGTAACAGGGATATAGATATAAGGCTTTCGACCCTTCCCACCATATTCGGCGAGAAGGCTGTCATGAGGCTTCTGGACAAGGGAAAGATAATATTCAAGCTCGGAGGACTCACCCCTATAAGCGAGTCCCTCGATATCCTCAGGAAGGTACTGAGGCGTCCTTACGGCATGATACTCCTTACAGGACCCACAGGCAGTGGTAAGACCACCACAGCATATACCCTTGTAAGCCTTCTGAACAACAGGGAAAAGAACATAGTCACTGTTGAAGACCCTGTAGAATACCACATGAAGATGGTCAATCAGGTGCAGGTCAATCCAAAGGCTGGCATGACCTTTGCCACTGCGTTGAGACATATCCTGAGGCAGGATCCCGATATAATAATGATAGGGGAGGTAAGGGATAGAGAGACAGCAGAGATATCCATACATGCGGCACTAACAGGACATATAGTGATTTCCACACTACATACGAACGATGCGGTCGGAACCATAACAAGGCTACTTGATATGGGTATAGAGCCCTATCTGGTATCGTCGTCCATAACGTGCATAGTGGGACAGAGGCTTGTACGGAGGATATGCTCCAACTGCAAGACCCCCTATGGTGCAGACCCTTCTATACTGAGGGAGCTCGGGGTGGATGTGAAGGAGGGTGAAAAGGTCACCTTCTACAGGGGCAGGGGGTGCAGTTCCTGCAAGGGTACAGGATACAAGGGACGTATAGGTATATTCGAGGTACTCATCCCTGATGATGAGATAAGATCACTCATACTCAAGAAGGAGGATAGCTCCACCATAACAGAGGCGGCAAAGAAGAAGGGTTTTAAACCCCTCAGGGTACAGGGTATAAAGGCTGTAATAGGCGGATACACAACCGTAGAAGAGGTACTCCAGGCAACACAGGATGTGGAGTAGGGCGAGATGCCTGTCTATTCATACAGGGCAAGGAATAGAAACGGAGAACTCGTTACAGGGAGACTGGAGGCTCCTGACGTATCCACCCTTGAAGAGAGCCTCGACAGGATGGGGCTCATCCCCATAAAGGTCACATCCCACAGGACAGGGCTCGATATATCCCTTTCAGGTATAGAGAGATTCCTGAAACTTGGCAGAAGGATAACCGACCAGGACCTGATACTCTTCAGCCGTCAGCTCGCCACCCTCTTTGCAGCAGGTGTACCCCTTACAAAGGCACTATCTGCCCTTGAACATCAGATGGAGAATCCCGAATTCGTAAAGGTGATAAGAGGGGTGAGGGAGGATATAGAAGGTGGTGGTAACTTTGCCTCTGCCATAGGGCGTCATTCACAGGTCTTCCCTGAGCTCTACGTGAGCATGATAGAGGCGGGTGAGGCTGGTGGTATACTCGATATCGTACTCGACAGGCTCGCATACATGCTTGAGAAGAACGCCGAGAACAGGGCAAAGGTAAAATCCGCAACCCTCTATCCAAAGATAGTCATAGGTGCCATAATCATAGCAGTGGTCATACTCATGAACTTTGTTGTACCCAAGTTTGCCAAGCTATATGCGAGCTTCAAGGTGCCCCTTCCACTGCCAACGAGGATACTCATAGCCCTTTCCAATGCCTTTGTGAACTACTGGTATCTCCTCGCCGGGGGTATTGTTGGTGTGATACTCCTTGTAAGGTTCTATATCTCTACAGAAAGGGGAAGGTACCACTGGGACAGATTGATGCTGAAGGTTCCCATATTCGGACCCCTCAGGCTCAAGGCTATACTTTCGAGGTTTGCAAGGGTGCTCGGGTCTCTCTACAGGAGCGGACTCCCCATGCTCCAGTCCCTTGATATCGTGTCCAGGGCTGTTGAGAACAGGGTCATATCCATGGCGGTGAAGATGATAGAGGACGATGTAAGGGCAGGAAAGGACCTGTCAGAGTCCATGGAGAAGACCCATGCCTTCCCGCCCATGGTCATACAGATGGTGAACGTTGGTGAGGAGACAGGAAACCTTGATGATATGCTCGAGAAGGTGGCACAGTACTACGACCAGGAGGTGGACTCCACCATACGGAACCTTACCACCATTCTTGAGCCCATACTCCTCACCATCATTTTCGGTATGGTACTCTTCCTTGCCCTCGCCATATTCCTGCCCATGTGGGACCTTTTGACGATTATCAGACGATGATAAATGTATTCGATCAAAGGGGCAGAACCCTGTTTGAGACCCTTCTGGTACTCGTTCTGGTATCCATCCTCATGTACACCTTCATAGAGAGATACACCTCCTCCATAAGGACGATAAAGGAGAACGCCCTCATACTCGAACTCTCCAACCTGAGGACAGCCATAAACATGTATGCAACCATTAATGGAAGACTCCCATCGTCTCTGAAAGACCTGGTGGCAGAAGAGATAGTGGTGACAAAACAGGACCTCAAGGGCGAGGAATTCAAGATAGTATTCCGTGGCAGATATGTTGAAGCCATGACAGTGGACGAGGAGGGCTACCCGGTGGATGCCTTTGGTAACAGGTTCTTCTACGATCCAGAGACAGGTTCTGTCCACTCAACCACAGAGGGCTATGAGAGATGGTAGGTACCTTCTTGCAGGGCTTCCTTTCTTGACGGAATGGCTGTTTCGCTGTTAGAATTAGGTAATGGATCATCAAATCG
>WGFF01000297.1 GCA_015492355.1 Deltaproteobacteria bacterium | reverse complement strand
TTGTAGAATATAGTAAGGAATTATGGGTAATAAAAGGTCAGGACTCTATCTTTTAGTTCTCATTCTTGCAATCCTGTCAGGCATGGGTATGTATCTCCTGTCTGGGTCTCTGTGGGAGGGTGCACTAATGCACAGGCTCTATTTCCAGAAGGTACTCCAATGGGGTGGCTTTAAAGAACATACCCCATCCCACGTAGAGAATATCTATTTCTGTCCCATGCATCCTCAGGTAAGGAGAAATAAACCAGGGCTGTGTCCCATCTGCAACATGCAACTTGTAGAGATGAAGGAAGAAGACAAGGGGGCCGGGGATGTACTCACCTTTACTGACAGGCAGATACAGCAGGGGGGTGTGAGGTTTGCCACTGTAAGGGTATCGAACCTTCTCCATGAGATAGACACAACAGGCAGGGTGGTGGTGGACGAACGGCTCTTGAGGACTATTTCGAGCTGGATACCGGGTGTGAGCCGTATAGAGAGGCTCCATGTGAACTTCACAGGTGATACCGTAAGGAAGGGAGGACCACTTGTAACCCTCTACAGTCCCGAGCTTATAACCACACAGGAGGAGTACCTGCTCGTTACAGGTCGGGATGGCGAGTGGGCATCGTCCATTGCAAGGACTGTGGAGCTGAGGCTCAAACGATGGGGAATAGATGAATCGCAGATAGAGGAGATACGAAGGAGGGGTAGACCCATCGAATACTTTACCATCCATTCACCCCTCTCAGGTACGGTTATCGAACGTATGGTCACAGAGGGAGAGTACGTAAAGGAAGGTGATGCCCTCCTTAGGCTATGCGATCTTTCAAGGGTCTGGATATACGGTGATATATACGAATACGAGATTCCCTATATAAGGGTGGGTATGGAGGTTGAGGTCTCCGGGGATGCCCTCTCTGGTATGGTCCTCAAGGGCAGGATAGATTTCATAGACCCTGTGGTACAGGAGGAGACACGTACAGTAAGGGTACGTTTTACAGTGGATAACCGGGGAGGGTTTTTGAAGCCAGGGATGTATGTAAGGGTGCGTATCAGGGTGCCGGTTGAAGGGGTGGTAAGTGTGCCTGAGAGTGCGGTGCTGTTCACAGGCAGGAGGGCTCTGGTAATCCTGTACGAGGGAGGGGGAAGGATGAAGCCTGTGGAGGTAAGGCTCGGGAAAAAATGGCTCTATAGAGGGGATAAAATGGGTGGCACTTCCATCAGGGATGGTGAGAGATACCACGAGGTGGTGGAAGGACTCAGGGAGGGACAGAAGGTGGTCATTGCTGGAAACTTCCTCATCGCCTCTGAGGCAAGGCTTCAGGGGGTGATAGAAAAGATGCTACCACCGCAGGGGATGGTGGAGACAGAGGGACTCTCCAGCGAGCTTACAGTCATCTTCTTGCGGATACTCGATTCTTACGAGAGGATACGTCGATCCCTTGCCAGGGATGAGACCACACCTGTAAGGGACACAGCAGGTGTACTTTCAGGGTACATCAAAGAGGCAATTGCTCTTTCAGATGGTGATGTAAGGGAGAGGCTTAAGGAGATGGAGGTGTTTTCATCAAGTCTATCCGGGTCACAGGGCGATATCGTGGAGATTCGCAGGGTCTTCTCATCCCTGAGCAGGGTGGTACTATCCTTTGCTGAGCGGTATGGTCTGCCAGAGGGAGCGGGGTTCCACGCCTTTATCTGCCCCATGGTGGATGGGTATGGTGGGTGGTTGCAGAGGGGCAGGAGGGTGGAGAACCCCTACATGGGACAGATGATGTCCGAATGTGGCAATCCCCTCTTTCTGGGAGAGAGGTCTCAATAGAAACGGGACATGATACGCTCTGTCATAGAATGGTGCATCAGGAATCCCCTTCTGGTGTGTGTGGTCTACGGTGTTGTTGCCCTTGCAGGGATATGGACGATCTTTCGCATACCCATTGATGCCATACCAGACCTTTCTGACACCCAGGTCATAATCTCTACCGAATGGATGGGCAGGGACCCACAGACCGTAGAAGACCAGATAACCTATCCCCTTACGACCGCCATGCTGGCTATATCCCGTGTAAGGGATGTGCGCGGGTATTCCTTCTTCGGGCAGTCCTTCGTGTACGTAATCTTCGAGGATGGGACTGATATTTACTGGGCACGTAGCAGGGTGCTCGAATACCTGAACCAGGTGAGCAAAGAACTCCCTGAGGGTGTAACACCCACACTCGGTCCCGATGCAACCGGTCTTGGCTGGGTCTTTATCTACACGGTGGAGGACACTGGAAACAGATACGACCTGTCTGAACTGCGTGCTGTACAGGACTTTTATATAAGGTATCAGCTCTTGAGTGTACCAGGTGTTGCAGAGGTGGCAAGTATAGGTGGGGTGGAAAGGCAGTATCAGGTAAGGGTAGACCCATCAAAACTCCTCCATTACAGGATATCCCTCAGTGACGTGGTAGATGCCATAAGGAGGAACAACAACGACTTTGGTGGCAGTGTGATAGAGATAGGTGAGACAGAGTTCATGGTAAGGGGCAGGGGTTATGTAAAGGGTATAAGGGATATTGAGATGGTGGTGATCAATACCACACCAGACGGCACACCGGTGCTTGTGAGGGATGTTGCAGACGTGGGGATAGGTCCTGATGTGAAGAGGGGGGTGGCGGAGAAGGATGGGCTGGGCGAGGTTGTCGCAGGTATCGTTGTTGCACGCTACGGAGCCAATACCCTTGAGGTGATAGAAGGGGTGAAGAAAAAGATAGAGACCATAACACAGGGACTTCCCGAAGGAATGGTAATAAGACCGGTATACGACCGTTCTGGACTCATCCAAAGGGCTATCTCCACACTCAGGGAGAAACTCCTCGAGGAGATTCTTATCGTCTCCCTTGTAACCCTTCTCTTTCTCCTCCATGTACGCTCCTCCCTTGTTGCATCTATTACCCTTCCACTCGGTGTGATGGCATCCTTTGTCATCATGTATGTGATGGGCATAAACGCCAATATAATGTCCCTTGGAGGGATTGCTGTTGCCATAGGTGCTATGGTGGATGGAGCGGTGGTGATAGTTGAGAACACCCACAAACACCTTGAAAGGGCAGGAAAGGCTCTACAGGGCTGGAGGCTTGTACTCAATGCGTCCATGGAGGTGGCTTCCCCGCTCTTTTTCTCCCTCCTTGTCATAACCGTCTCCTTTCTTCCTGTCTTCTCGCTCGAAGACCAGGTAGGAAGGCTATTTAAACCCCTTGCCTACACCAAGACCTTTGCAATGGGTGCATCGTCCATCATCGCCATAACGCTCATTCCAGTGCTCACCGTGCTCTTTGTGAAGGGAAGGATACGTCCGGAAAGGACAAACCCTGTAACCAGGCTACTTGTGTCAGCCTACAAGCCTCTGCTCCATCTGGCTCTCAGGTATAGAAAGACAGTGCTTTTTCTTGCACTCTCCTCTCTTCTACTGACCTATATCCCTTTCAGCAGGCTCGGTGGTGAGTTCATGCCACCCCTCAAGGAAGGGGATATACTCTACATGCCCACCACCCTACCTGGACTCTCTGTAGCAGAGGCAACAAGGACTCTCATGATACAGGACAGAATCCTCAAACAGTTCCCTGAGGTGAGGATTGTACTTGGAAAGATAGGTCGTGCAACCACACCCACAGACCCTGCACCCCTCAACATGGTCGAAACCCATGTGATACTCCATCCAGAGGATGAATGGCATGAGCGAATAATAGAAGAAAGGGTTGTATATGGTATCGCCCTCAGGATGGCAGAACTCCTCATGGAAGATGGTATAGTTAGGGATGATATACCCTTTGAAGAGATTGCCACATGGGTTGAGGAGAGGATACGTCCAGGGTTGAATGTGTGGATAAGGGAAGAGCTGGTCAGGGGAAGGGGGCTTTCCTCCATAAAAAAGGAACTCACCGTTAGATTGAAGGACAGGGTCTCTTCAGAACTTATCAAGCGTCTTGAGGCTACAGGATATATGGATGGTGATTCCACTCAGAGGGCGCTATCTTTTCTGGATGGATACACCGTTGATGAGCCTCTTTCCCTGCGGCGTACTACCTTTGATGAGCTCACAAAGGAGGAGATGAACGGTGCCCTGAACATACCTGGTATGCCCAACTGGTGGCTCATGCCCATTGAGACCAGGGTGGGTATGCTTACAACAGGTATGAAGGGGCTTGTGGGAGTGAAGATAAGAGGGGAGGACCTGCAGGAACTCGAACGGATAGCCCTTGAGGTGGAAAGGGTGCTCGTGGATGTCCCTGGTACACTCTCTGTATCAGCAGAGCGGGCAATGGGAGGGAGCTATCTTGATATAGACATCGATAGATTGAGTCTTGCCAGGTACGGGCTCGGTATTGAGGATGTGGAGATGGTGGTGGAATCAGCAGTGGGCGGGATGAACATATCACGTACCGTTGAGGGGAGGTACCGCTTTCCTGTGAATGTGCGTTACCCGCAGGAGTTGAGGGATGACCCAGAAAGGCTCAAAAGGATACTAATCTCCACATCACATGGAGGACTCGTACCACTGGGACAGGTGGCAAGAATAAGGCTGATGGATGGACCAGCGGTCATAAAGAGCGAGAACGGGCTTTTGCTTACAACCGTACCAGTGGACCTTGAAAGGGGTGTGGATATACAGGGCTACGTAAAGAGGGCACAGTCTGCAATAGATATGGCAGTGGAGGATGGAAGGATAGGTATCCCCTCTGGCTACTACATGGAGTGGAGCGGACAGTTCGAATTTATGGAGGAGGTGAAGGACAGGCTCATGTTCATAGTACCGCTGACCGTTTTTATTATCTTTGTTCTTCTCTACCTCAACTTCACCACCCTTACGGACACACTCCTCATCATGGTGAGCCTTCCCTTCAGTGTTGTTGGAGGGGTGTGGCTTGTATGGCTTCTGGGATACAACATGAGTGTTGCTGTGGCTGTAGGATTGATAGCACTCATGGGGCTTGCCTCTGAGACCGGGGTCTTGATGCTCGTTTATCTAAACCTCGCCTATGAGAAGAGAAAAAAAGAGGGACGTATGCACACAGAGGAAGACCTCTTTGAGGCTATAGTGGATGGTGCAGTGGGAAGGATGAGACCTAAGGTCATGGTTGTATCATGCCTTGTACTCGGGCTCCTTCCCATCATGTACTCTGCAGGCGTGGGCTCTGGACCGATGAAGCGCATGGTCGCACCCATGATAGGTGGGCTTGTATCGTCCACAGTACTTACACTCCTGGTCATACCTGCTGTATACTTCATGCTCAGGAAGAGAACACTTAACCCTTTTCGGAATGAAGGGGACAGACCCTACAAGGATTGAATCCATTGCATTCAATCCTTCACTACCCTTGCCTGTACCGCGCATATCAGGGGTAGGGAATAAAGCCATGGAACCAGATGATGGCAGGATATTTCGGTTATGCTGGCATGTGTTACCCTGAGGAGATATGAGATTTTATGGTATTATCTCGAATTTATAGGTATGGCTTGTATCTTCCTTTCTGAGCTTATCATGGACTATCACCTTGAAGTTGTAGACACCGGGTGGAAGATGTCCGAGGTTGATAGAGTTAGTTGCGAAGATATCGAGCACAGGAGCCTTGGTCCTGTAGTTGAAGTTGAGTATCTCCTCTGCACGATATATCTCTTTACCGTCCTGGGTGGTGAGTATAACATCCTGTGTATACCAGATGTGATAGGTGCCTTTTGAGCGTTCTGTGTACAGATTGACAGGCTCATAGTAGAAGTGGATCTCCCTTCCAGCCTTTACCTTGTTACTCGAAAGGGGGGTGTACTGGGCATATCCTGTAATCTTTGAACAGAGTGTAAAATTACGTATGCCGAGTTTCCCCTTGTTCTGGATGTCGATGATGCGCTCCTTAAGCTGTGAGACAGTATCTTCTGCAAGGGAGTGATGGGTGGATAAAAAAAAGAATCCCAGGATAAAGAGGAGGGTAATTATTCTTTTCATGGTAATATGCTCCTGAAGTTTTTAGATGTCAGATATTTTAGGAGAGGAAACTTTCCGATGTTAATGTCCGCCCCTCTCTAAGATGATACCTGATGGATATCCTCGGCAGGATGATACTGCTTTACAGGTCTTATTGAGCCCGGATAAGCCACCATCTCAGAAGGATCTCCTAACCCCAAGCATACCACAGCCTGATGTATAAATCAAACCATTATACATTCCGTATTAACATGTTATAATTGATGAGGGAGTATCCACAGGGGCTTTACAAGCCTGAGGACAATACCCTATTGGCTGAATGGAATGTTCCCAATCCCATATAGATCTACGCCCGTGTTGGATTGGCACGTACCTGAACTGTGTACTGTAGAACTTCTCAGGTAATGTAATTTTTCTTGTGTAAAAACAGAAGAGGTGCCATCCTATTGGGTGAGGAAACCAAAGAAAGGAGGCACCTCTAATGTGGCTGCACGAGGCAACCGTACGTAATGTTAACAGGGCTTTGATGGAAGTTCAAGCCTTTGATCTGGAGGGTGACTATCGACCTGCGGCAAGGGCTGCTCTGAAGCGGATACTGGAGGAGGGGGTAGAGGAGGATCTGGTTCTCCACACGGGCTGGAGGCGGTATGAGCGCAGGAAGAGAGAAGGGGAGCCGCCCCTTTACCGTAACGGCACGGTAGAGAGGATGCTATACACGGAGCTTGGCTCTGTGGTATTGCGGCTCGGGAGGCTGAGGAAGGCTATAGAGAGCAGGGTTCTTTTTCGGTACGAGCGTCGTCCGGCACAGGTCAACCAGTTGATATTAGCATGTTTTCTTCTGGGCATGAGCACCCGCAAGGTGGCCAGGGCTCTTTCGATGGTCCTGGGAGTGGTCATAAGCCACCAGACGGTGAGTAATATTGCGAGGGTTCTGGACCGGGAGGTCAGGAGGTACCACCGAAGGAAGCTTGTCAACAAGTACCGTTTTCTGTACTTCGATGCCGTGCATCTAAAGAAGAAGGGAGCGGCGAAGGTTGTAAAGAAGACGGTACTTACGGCAACTGGGGTGACGCATGAGGGAGTTGAGCGGATAGATTTTCTTGTAACTGATGGTGAGAGTGAGGGCAGTTGGGAGGGATTTGTTAACGACCTTTATAACCGTGGTCTTACTGGGGAGGGAGTTGATCTCATAGTGGTGGACGGGAACCCGGCTTTGGTCAATGCCCTTGAGAGGGTGTATCCGAGGATACCAAGGCAGCTATGCTGGGCGCACAAGATGCGAAATGTATCGAACTACCTGAGTAGAACTCAATGGGCTAAGGTAAAGCCCTATGTACAGGCTATCTCTCACGCAGATAGCCGTAAGGAGGCGATAGAGCCTTCTGGGAGTTTTCAAGGAGGTTTAAGGATAAGTATCCTCGGGCTGTAAAGACGGTTTCGGACAATCTCGACCAGCTCTTGGAATTTTACCGTGTGCGACCCAAGAGGGAGGCGGTGCAAGGAAGGTCCATGGAGGAGCAGAGGCAGATCAGGCTTGAGCTGTGGTGCCAGATAAGGACCACGAACCTTATAGAACGCTCCTTCAAGGAGGTAAAAGGAGGGTCCGTCCGATGGGGGTCTTTGAGAACACCGAGAGCATGGAACGTATTATATTTAGTGTTTTTTATTACCTCGACCTGGAGGATGGCAAAGGTAACCTCTTCCTTTTTACACAGAATGCTTGACATTACCTTCCTGTGGGTAATGTATTATATCTTGTGTCAGGAAAAGGGAGGGGGTACCTTTATAGGGATTAGCGATCCAGCGAACCAACTATAAGGAGGTACCCCTATGGTCCAGAGAGCCACGATAGAGAATTTCTCACAGGCTGTGCGTGTAGTCAAGGAATTAGGTCTCAGCACCTGTGACGGATGGAGCGATGGAGAGTGGAAGGAGGAAGGGTTAAAGGCGTTGAGGAGGGCTATCGAGGACACCATGGAGTTCCACATAGAGAGGAGGTGTCTTGAGGCGGTCGAAAGCGGTCTTTTAGACCGCCGTAACGGGTATTACGAGAGGCGCATTCTGACGGTGTTGGGAGACCTGGAAGTTCTTGTCCCCAGAACCAGGAAGATGAGTGCTGTGAGTGTGTTGAGGGCTTATGCTTGGCGTACGGTGGACGTAGACCGTCTAATAATGGGTTGTTTCGTTTTAGGACTTTCCACCCGGAAGGTGGGCGAGGCGCTTTTGGGCATCCTTGGTGAAAGTGTGAGCGCCTCTACCGTAAGCCGTGTTGCAGGGGTCTTGATGCGGCGGTCAAGGACTTTCACAGGAGAAGACTCAAGGACGGCTACAGGGTGGTGTTGCTTGACGGCGTGGTGCTAAAGAGAAAGACAGGAGCCGGGTCTGTGTCGAGACCCGTGCTTGTGGTCATGGGGATAAGGCACGACGGCAGGAAGGAAGTGATTGATTTTCGTCTGGCTGCTTCAGAGAGCGAGGCTGAGTGGGAGGTTTTCCTTACGGGTCTTTATAGACGCGGTCTTGAGTTTAAGGGGACTGAGCTTCTATGCGTGGATGGTGGCAAGGGGCTTTTAAGTGCCCTTAAGATGGTCTATCCGGAGGTGCCCATACAGAGATGCTGGGCGCATGAGATAAGGAACATAGTTAACAAGGTCAAGAAAAAAGATGCCGAGGCTGTAAAGAGGGACCTACGCAGGATATACGTGGCAAAAGACGTGGTCAAGGTCCGCAAGGCATCGGGGGATTTTGTAAGGAAGTGGGAGAATTTCTATCCTGAGGCGGTTAAATCTCTGAGAGACGACCTTGATGATCTTCTCGCCTTTTACCGATTCAAAGGTCCGGAATGGAGGAAGGTCACAAGGACCACAAACGCCATAGAAAGGAGGTTCAGGGAGGTGCGAAGGTGGACAAGACCCATGGGGGTCTTAAGCGACAGAACAAGCATAGAAAGGATACTATACGCGGTCTTTACTTATGAAAACAAAAAACAAGGAATCACAGCCCCTTTCCTCATTGACACAAAATAATTGACGTTACCAAGGAGTTTTTAAGTGGAGGAGTTGGTTGTGAGAACCTGTTGAGTTCGGTATTACAAAAAGGGATGCAGCTTATCATGCAGGAGATGGTTGAGGCAGAAGTCACAGAGTTTCTCGGCAGAGGGCACTATGAGAGGCATGGTGACGCTCCCCACAGGGGTTACAGGAATGGCTACGAGTCCATGAAGGTAAAGACTGTGGAAGGGAAGATAGAGGTGCAAGTTCCCCAGCTTCGGGAGACTGCCGAGCCTTTCACTTCCAGGCTCAAGCCATTTTTCCGTGGTAATACCGATTGTCTTGAGAGACTTGCGGCGGAGATGTATGCCAAGGGTCTGAGCACAAGGGGGACATTG
>WGFF01000296.1 GCA_015492355.1 Deltaproteobacteria bacterium | reverse complement strand
ATATAGTAGACAGGATAAAGAGCAGGGAAGTGGATATGATAATAAACACGTCCTTCGGTGCAAGGAGTGTTGCAGATTCCTATTCCATAAGGAGAACATCCCTTGAGATGGGGATACCCTATTTTACCACTGTAGCGGGTGCCAGGGCATGTGTGAATGCCATAAGGGCGATACTCAAGGGCGGGCTCCAGGTAAAGTCACTCCAGGAATACTACAGGGATGAATGATTCGATCTCAAACACCCCATCCCAGAGAGGGCACACTGGGGCTGAGCCCCTCTTGCAAAACCACCGGGGGAGTTGAGGAGGGTCTCTTTTGTAGAAGTCCTCTAAGGACCATCTAATTAGAGATGCTATCCAGACCCGAAGGTACATTTAATCCGTCGAGAGGGGATCTTTCAAGGATAATGGATTCCCTTACGAGACCCATCCTCTTTGCCTCCAGGAATAACTTTGCCCGTATCAATACCATCAGGGACCTTGAGTCCCTTGTTGAGAGGCTCTGTAGTGAGGCTATGAGCATGGGACTGCCAGAGGATATGAACACAAGGCTCAGGGAACTCAGGGCGCTCTTCAGGGGTTTCGATTCTCTGGAGGTAGATATCAAAAAGGAAAGGCTCCTTGTGGCAGTGGAGATGATAGAGGGTATTCATAGAAGTAAGGGCACAGTGGAGGATGTAAGGGAGATGATAGGTGTGATGAACACACCTGTGGAGGAGATAAAGGGCATAGGAAAGAGGCTCTCTCTTCGGTTCAGGAAGAAGGGGCTCTCCAGGGTGGAGGATATACTTTTCTTCCTTCCCATAAGGTATGAGGACAGAAGGCACATAAAGAGGATAAAAGACCTTGTGCCCGGCAGGATGGAGCTTGTGTGTGGTGAGGTAATGGCTGGTGGAGAGGTGAGCTATGGGAGGAGAAGGGTCTATGAGGTGGTGGTTGGAGACAGGAGTGGTCTTTTGAGGCTCAAGTGGTTCAACTACAGAAAGGGGTATCTCAAGAGATATACTCCGGGTACAAAACTCATCCTCTACGGCATGGTCTCTACCTTCGGTGGACAGAAGGAGATGGTACATCCTGACGTGGAGGTCGTGGAGGGGGAAGACCTCCATACAGGTGGGATTGTGCCAGTGTATTCGCAGATAGAGGGGCTCCATCAGAAGACACTCCGAAGGATTATAAGGGATGTGGTGGATGGGTATGTATCCTCTGTACCAGCTGGGGTACCAGATGGAGTCCTTGCAAGGTGTGGTCTTGTAGATATCACCACAGCCCTCAGGAAGGTACACCTCCCTGAGGATTGTGGGGACGGTGAGATAGAGAGGGCAAGGAAAAGTATAGTCTTTGATGAGCTCTTTGTACTCGAACTCGGGCTCGCACTCAGGAGAAAAAGGATAAAAGCCCGCAGGGGTATTGCCTTTGGCATAGGTTCCGGGAGGAAGGAGAGGGATGGGCTGGAGAGGAGGCTGAGGGAGTTCCTTCCCTTCAGGCTCACAGGTGCCCAGGAAAGGGTACTTGAGGAGATAAGAAAGGATATGACCTCATCCCATCCGATGAACAGGCTCATACAGGGGGATGTGGGCTCTGGAAAGACCATGGTAAGTTACATCGCCATACTCTGGGCTATTGAGGCAGGGTATCAGACAGCCCTCATGGCACCAACAGAGATACTCGCTGAACAGCACTACCTTACCACCCATACCTATTCTGAGAGGCTCGGCATAAGGAGTGTACTCCTTACCCGCTCCACACCCAGGGGTGAGAGAAAGGAGATACTCCACTGCATCAGGGACGGCAGGATAGACCTTGTGATAGGCACCCATGCGCTCATCCAGAAGGATGTGGTGTTCAGAAAACTGGGGCTTGTTGTCATAGACGAACAGCACAGGTTCGGGGTGGTGCAGAGGGCAGATTTGAGGAAGAAGGGTAGAGGGGTACCACCAGATATACTTGTTATGACAGCCACACCTATCCCCAGAACCCTCGCCATGACCGTGTTCGGAGACCTTGACGTGTCCATAATAGATGAACTCCCTCCTGGAAGAAAGCCTGTCCATACACGCATCATAAGGGAGTGGGAGCGGGAGAAGGCTTACCGTATTGTACTTGAGGAACTCAGAAGGGGTGGACAGGCGTACATAGTCTATCCCCTTGTGGAGGAGTCAGAGGAGTTGAGCCTGAGGGATGCAACGAACATGAAGGACTACCTCCAGAGAGAGGTCTTCAGGGATTTTGCGGTGGGACTCATCCACGGCAAGATGAAGGGGAGTGAAAAGGAAGAGGTGATGCGGGATTTCAAGGATGGAAGGATACACGTCCTTGTTGCAACGACTGTCATAGAGGTTGGTGTGGACGTGCCCAATGCGACCATTATGCTCGTTGAACATGCAGAGAGGTTCGGGCTTGCACAACTCCATCAGCTCCGCGGAAGGGTGGGAAGGGGTAACAGGCATTCCACATGCCTTCTCGTTGCGAGACTTGGCAGATCAGAGGAGACCTACAGGAGACTCAGTATACTCGAACAGACGATGGATGGTTTCAGGATAGCGGAGGAGGATTTTAGACTCCGTGGTCCAGGGGATATACTCGGTACAAGGCAGTCAGGCATACCTGATTTCAGGACCTCCTGTGCCCTTGGAGACCTAAGACTCCTTGAGAGGGCTCGCAGGGAGGCAATGAAATACCTCGAAGAAAGTAGAGACCTTTCAGACCATGAGGGATTGATGATAAAAGAGGTGCTCAAGAGCAGATGGAAGGACAGGCTCGAACTCGCAGAGGTGGGCTAAGGGCGGTCCTCCTGAAAAAAAGTGTCCATGCTTCCCATAGACCTTGAGATAGTTTTTTTACGAGGTCAGCCAGAATTATCCCGCCCTGCGGGTTGGGATGAATGGCAGAACTTGGGTTCTACCCCTGCTCGGGTTCAGGTGAATTCTTTTTGAGCTGGAGTGTCTTACCGCTTAATCTTCATCAGGCTTATAGTCTTTTGAGGATAAAATCCCCCCCTTAAGCAGACAAAACCCAATCCTTGTGACTTTTGTCACAGAATAGAACTATAAGGTTCTGGTAAGGAACCATTACCCGGATGGTGTAAATCCTTGACTGGTATTTCTGGTTTGTAATATATTTATTGTGACCGAAAGACACCTTTCCGTGGGGACTCTTTACAAAGGCTCCATTCGACTCTATCCGGTACGTATCATTCGAGGTTCTCTGTAGATGCAGGGGGACAGACTACGGATAACCCACCGTATCAGGCTCGAAAGTAAACCAGAGGCATCCCCGGTTCATGGAGCATCGAGCAACAATAGGCTGTAGGTACCTGTAACTCACACCTTTTCTTCGGAGAGGCTTTACCAGGGTACTTTCCTTGCAAGCCTTTCTGGACAACGGTAGCATCATGCCCGACAGTGGTGGAGGGGTTCATACTTTTAAAAAGATAACCCATCCTGTTTCCAGGGGTATCTATCCGAGAAAGAGGCTGTTTCGCCTCATAGATAGTATGCGGAGAAAGCCTGTTGTATGGGTCTGTGGTCCGCCTGGTGCAGGAAAGACATCACTCGTTGTGAGCTACCTTGCAGACCGCAGGCTCCCGTGCCTGTGGTATCAGGTGGACGAGGGTGACAGGGATGTTGCATCCTTTTTCTACTACATGGGCATGGCAGTGAAGGAACTCTCTCCCAAGGGATATAGCCCTCTGCCAGTGCTCACATCAGAGTATCTCGAAAACCTCTCTGCCTTTACCCATCGCTACTTCCGCAGTCTCTATCAGCACATGAAACCACCCTTTATCGTTGTATTCGATAACTACCAGGAAGTACCCGTCGACTCATCCCTTCATTCCGTGATGCGTGATGCAATGGCAGAGGTACCAGAGGGATGCACTGTGGTGGTCATAAGCAGGAGTAAGCCCCCTCCCATCCTGGCTCGCCTCAGAGCCAATGGTCTGGTGGGGATTATCGACTGGAAGGACCTGCGCCTCACCCCCATGGAGTCGAGAAGCATTATACGGCTGAAAGGCAGGAAGGGCTTGCCAAGGTCAACGGTACAGATGCTTTACCAGAAGACACAGGGCTGGGCAGCTGGTCTGGTATTGATGCTCGAACATTCAGGGTTCGAGCATATCGAAGCCAGTTCTGTATCCACCAGCACCCCTGAGTCGGTCTTCGAGTATTTTGGAGAGGAGATCTTCAGAAAGATGGACCATAAGACCCAAAACCTCCTGCTCCACACCGCCTTTCTTCCCAGGGTGACAGTGAAGATGGCTGAGAGGCTTACAGGACAGAGCCATGCCCAGTCCATCCTTACGGACCTTATCCGCCGAAACTACTTCACCATCCAGCATGCAGGTCCCACAAGGGCATATGAATACCATCCCCTCTTTCGCGAGTTCCTCCTTACGCGTGCACGGGATGTATTCGATAGCCAGTCCCTCCTCCATATACAGAAGACCTCTGCCCAGCTCCTTACAGAGGCAGGGGAGGTGGACGAGGCTTCTACCATCTACAGGGCGTGCATGGACTGGGACTCACTCGCCACACTCGCCCTTACCCATGCCAGGACACTCATCCGCCATGGGAGATACCTTACACTTCGCCTCTGGATAGAGAGTCTCCCGGGGGAGGTCATGGAACGAGACCCGTGGCTTTACTACTGGCTCGGAGCCAGCCATAAACCCTTCGATATAGCCAGGAGCCGTGGGTGTTACATCCGTGCGTATGAGGGCTTCAAGAGGGGTGACGATGTGGCAGGGCTTTTCCTTTCGTGGGTGGGCATAGTGGATACCTTTTTCTACGAGTGGGGTGATTTCCATCCCCTTGACCGCTGGATTGGAGAGATGGAGGGGCTTCTGGCACGCCATCCGTGTTTTCCGAGTCCAGAGATAGAGGCACGTGTGGTGGGAGGTGTTTTTACAGCCCTCATGTACAGACAGCCACACCATCCTGAACTGCCCATGTGGGCGAATCGGCTGGAGAGACTGCTGGAGAATATCCCAGACCCACTTCTATGCATGACCATAGGGAACCACCTTCTTCTGTACTACACCTGGTGGATAGGCGACCTTGCAAAGGCTGGCAATATCTTCAACCTCCTCGAAGCCCAGACCCGCTCCCATGATATGACCCCCCTTACCCGGATTGCCTGGTATGCCATCCAGGGTGCATATTTCTGGATGACCGCCAACAATCCAGCCTGTCTGGGGGCTGTAAGAAAGGGGCTGGAGATAGCACGCTCAACAGGTGTTCATCTATGGGATTTTATGCTACTCGCCCAGGGGTTCTGGGGTACTGTAACATCAGGAGACCTGCAGGGGGCGCGCAGGCTACTTAAAGAGATGTCCACCATGGTTGACCACCGCAGATATCTGGATGTCTCCCACCACAGATTCCAGGCATTCATCGAGGCTATGCACCGAAGCGATGCCCCACGTATGCTCGAACACGCAAGGATTGCCCTCGACTATGCACAGAAGGCAGGTGTGAGGTGGGTACAGGGGATAATGCAATCCGCCCTTGCAAGGGCATGTTTCGTAACAGGCGCACACGCAGAGGCAGAGAGACATTTTACCGAAGCCATGAGGGTTGCACGGGACTGCAACAGCAAGACAGCCAAGACACTGGCACTCCTTGCAAAGATACTGAATGCCTTTGATCGTGGTGCAGAGACAGTGGGGCTCAGGGCACTGCACGGGTTTATAAGCATGGTCAAACAGTACGGACTCATCAATCCACCGTGGTGGCATCCCTCTGTCATGGCGCACCTCTGTATCAAGGCAGTGGAGAACGGTATGGAGGTTGGATATGTGCAGACCCTTATTAAGAGACGGGGTATAGTACCTGAGACCCCTCCGCTCCATCTTGAGAACTGGCCCTGGCCCCTTAAGGTGTACACCCTTGGAAGGTTCGAACTCGTGAAGGAAGGAAAGCCCCTGCGGTTCAGTGGCAGGGCACAGCAAAGGCCCCTCGATCTCCTCAAGGCACTCATCGCACTCGGAGGGAGGGCTATACCGTGCGACAGGCTTGCAGATGCCCTCTGGCCAGAGGCTGACGGCTTTGATGCCCACAGGGCATTCGTTACCACCCTCAAACGGCTCCGTCAGCTCGTGGGACATAAAGATGCCCTTCAGCTCAGCGGAGGGTGCCTGACACTGAACGCACAGCTCTCATGGGTCGATGTGTGGGCATTCGAGCGCCTCCTCGGTGAGGCTTCTGCCACAAAGAAAGAGGGATTGAACAGGATGTGGCACCTCACAGAGAAGGTAATGGGGCTATATCAGGGACCATTCCTGTGCAAGGATACGGACCAGCCATGGGCGGTCTCGCTAAGAGAACGTACACGCAGTAAATTCCTCCGCCTCATAAGAAAGGTGGGATATGAACTCTGCAGGGCAAAGTGGTGTGAGGAGGCTGTGGCATGCTACCAGAAGGGTATTGAGGTGGACTACTTAGCAGAGGAGTTCTACTATGGCTTGATGAGATGCTACAGGTGCCTGGGCAGATTGCCAGAGGCTATGGCTGTTTATCAGCGCTGTCGCAAGGTGCTTTCAGAGTCACTCGGTACCAAACCATCAGCAAGGACAGAGTCCCTCTACAGGACGTTGAAGACAAGGCATAAGTAGAATAGTGCCTTTGCAAATAGGCTTTTCGCCTTGCAAAGGCATGGATTCACATCCCTCCTGCCTCATGGAGGGTTCAGGGGACATAACCTCAAGGTAATAAAAATCCTGCCAAAAGATGTTCCACCTTGACCCCCACCGGGTTCAAAGGGTGGTCCTTGTGTTTTTACAGGACCCACATCTAAAACCACGGGGAAAGCCACCCAAGAGATTTTTTCCCTCGTGTTACCTAAATGTTACCTCCAGTGTGTTAGAAAAGGGATGGAGACCTTTGTGTGAAGGTGTGCGACAAGGGGGGAACCTGCCTCTATGGTCTTCTATTCGACCGATTGCAGGCAAGTGGGTAAGTCCTTTCTTCGTTAGAGGTTTCGGAATAATTATTCAGTCTGGAGGGATTTTGATGCATCGGGTGATTACTTCTACAGTCGTGGCGGTCCTTGGTGTCGTCTTTCTTATCTCCCCTGTTGCGGCCGAGGGAAGGTGGACTGGGGGCAGGATTAATCTGGGCTGGTTCACACCGGGAGATGCGAAGGCTTATGGAGATAAGGCATACGACCATGCTAAATCCGTAGGAGAAACGATAAGTGAATGGGGATGGGCACGTCCTGACGGATTTGTTGTGATCTCTATATCAGGGGGATGGTACTGGAGGAACGGCTTCGGTCTGGAAGTGTCTATAAGAAACCCTTACTACATAAGTATAGATTGCCTTCTCTGCCCCTCCTACGAGTATTCAAGATTTGTCTGGCCCTTTCTGTTCATCACTGCCAGATACAACCTGTCAAAAGATGATGCCATGACACCTTACGTGGGTGCAGGGGCAGGGGGATACTACGTGAGTACATCCGCATCCGGTGCCTATGGCAGTGCAGACAATACGGATATTATAGGAGGAATCCATTTTGTGGGCGGGCTTCAGTTCGGCAGGAGACTCTACGGGAGTAAGAGGTTTTTTCTGGAGTTTAGATACGAGACAACCATATCCGATGTAACCGAGACATCGAGGTGGTTCGACGATGGTGGAAGCCTCGGAGGGGCACTCATAAACTTCGGCATCTCATTGTGAGTGAATGAGACTGTGAGGCTCTACTACAGGTACTAAGCAGGGACGGGGATGAAACCCCCTGAGGCAAGCCCTGGGGATTGGGGATTAAAAAAGGTAATGGGTATCTTTTTCGGACTAAAATCTGTCTGTATCCTGAGGG
>WGFF01000295.1 GCA_015492355.1 Deltaproteobacteria bacterium | reverse complement strand
TCCTAATCTCGGGACTGTACCATTCACTTTTTGACCCTGGTATTGATCTGTGCTGGAAGTCAGTCAAGTATTCATCCTCAGCCAATCCCATGGCAATCTTTATACGGCTATTTCTTTTAGAATCTTTTATGGCGAGTTTCGTATCTTTATTTATGGAATTGTTGGACAAACCGCTTTTAGGAGAAGATAAAACCCATATGAGAAAAATAAGAGCGGCTATTCCTGTTAAGACTCTCCAGCTTTTCCATGCCTCTTCTTCTCTTTTTAATTCCTCCTCCCTGGATTCGGCGAATGTATAATCAGGGAATATTGTGGTGAGGGTAAGATTCAAGAACAGGAAAACGAGTACCATACACACTACTCTTTTAATCATGATGAAACCTCCCTTTTGCAAATTGATATCTTCGCTGAACAGAGGTGCCCACATTATACAGGAATCACCTTTACATGTCAAGAAAAAATAAAGGTTATTCCTGTGTTGTTAAATAGAATCAATCGCTGTAACTTGTTATCCATGGATGAGGAAAACAGAGACACGAAGAAGGAACGGGGGAGAAGGATACGCTACCTGAGGGAGAGCAATGGTCTAACATTACAGGAACTGGCTGAGAAGATAGGCGTAAGGTATCAATCCCTCAGGGAATGGGAGGTTGGAAAAACCAGCCCTTCTGTGGACAACATTGGTAAACTGGCAGAAATATTCTGTGTACATCCTACATGGATATGGACCGGTCAGGGACCTAAAAATATCAAGAGGAGCAAAGAGTACATTTCTGTTAATAGAGATGAAGGGCTTGTCCGAACGGACAGGCGCACCAAAGCCATCTATGAACTTATGAGATATCTGAAGACAAAATCACCTGAAGAGATAAAACTTATCCATGAAGTAGCGATGAAGATATTCGGAGACGGGCAAAAGACCAGAAGAAAAAATAAAGAGATATAATGAAGCTCCCCGCTACATGGCGGGGTTTCACTTCTTGAAAAAAGAAAGCCCCTACCCTACTCAAACACATTCTTCAGCACAAAAAGGAGATTCTCCTTTCTCTCCCTGAACCTCCTCATCACATAGGGAAGCCAGTTCTCTCCGTAGGGTATGTATACCCTTACCCTGTAGCCTTCCTTCGCAAGGCTTCTCTGTAGACTCCTTTTTATACCCAGAAGAAACTGGAACTCAAAACCATCCCTCCGCAAGCCTTTTTCCTCAACGAACCTCTTTGCCTCGTCTATAAGTCTCTCATCATGGGTCGCTATGGCAGGGTCTCTGCCCTCAAGGAGGAGTTCCTTCATGAGGACCTCAAAATTCCTGTCCACATCCACCTTATCTGGAAAGGCAACATCAGGTGGTTCCATGTACGCACCCTTAACAAGCCTTATACTCGCACCCTTCTGTATCAACATGGAAATATCCTTTCCACTGCGGTATAGATAACTCTGTATGGCTATACCCATATTTGGGTAGTGCTCATGGAGGGTAAGGAATATATCTATTATCCTCTGTGTATACTGTGAGGATTCCATATCAAATCGGACGAAGTTTCCATACTCACCTGCCTTTTTTACAATGGCTTCTGCATTCTTCATGGCAAGGGTGTCTGATATGTCCAGCCCAAGGTGGGTGAGCTTTATTGATATGGTAGCCCTTACCCCGCTGTGGTGGATATCCTTCAGGAGCTCCACATACTCCATCACAGTACCTTCAGCCTCAGCCTCATCCATTACGTTCTCACCGAGATTGTCTATGGTGGCGAGTATACCGTGGGTATTGAGTTTTCTGGCAACATCTATGGCATCGGCTCTGTGCTCACCAGCGATGTACCTCCTGGAGAGATATGTAAGAAAGGTCTTCATCTGCTGGATACTCGATTCTTAAAATTGTCTGCAAACCCTCCCTTATGCTCTGTTAAGGGATGGTCATTTCAAGAAATCATCTATAATGCCTTTTAGCCCTGGTGTGGTTATATCTCTGACCTCGTAGTACACCCTCACACAGGGCTTGTCTATATTGAGGATGGCGCCGAGGTTTACCGGTGTTGCAACAAGCACCAGATCACAGGGGGTTCTGTTTATGGTCTGTTCGAGTTCCTCTATCTGACCTTTTGAATAACCCATGGCAGGGAGGAGTCTTTTAAGCCCTGGATAGGCTGAAAGGGTCTCCCTTATACTGCCAATGGCGTATGGTACTGGGTCCACCACCTCTGCCCCGTAGAGTTCTGCTGCAACTATACCAGCACCATAGGTCATCCCCCCATGGGTAAGGGTGGGACCATCCTCAACCACAAGGACTTTTTTGCCCTCAATGGAATCACTCACACTTATCTCAGATGCGGTCTCCACGATGGTACACGAGGGATTCAGTGAATGTATATTCTTCTTTACCCGTTCTACATCCCCTCTATCCGCTGTGTTCGTCTTGTTTATCACCACACAGTCTGCCCTTATCAGGTTGACCTCTCCTGGATAGTACGAGAGTTCATCCCCGGGTCTCAGGGGATCCACGATGCATATCTCAAGATCGGGTCTCAAAAAGGGTGTATCGTTATTACCTCCGTCCCATACTATCACCTGAGCCTCCTCCTCTGCCCTTTTCAGTATCTCTCCGTAATCAACACCCGCATACACCGTTATACCCGCCTCAACAAGGGGTTCAAACTCCTCCATCTCCTCTATGGTACAGCCAGAGCCCACCACATCCTTCAGGCTCGAAAACCTCTGTACCTTCTGGAGGAGAAGGTCCCTGTAGGGCATGGGATGGCGTATCACGACTGTCTTTCTCCCCTTCTCGATAAGTATCCCTGCCACCATCCTGGTTACTCCACTCTTGCCACAACCGGTTCTCACCGCGCATACAGATACCACAGGTCTCCTGGATCTCAACATGGTCTTTTCCGAGCCGAGAAGAACGAAATTACCCCCCATGGCAGTTACCATGGATGCCCTGTGCATGATATAGGTGTGTGATACATCGCTGTATGAAAATACAACCTCGTCTATACGTTCATCTTTCATGAGTTCAGGTAGCCTCTCTTCTGGATATATGGGTATACCATCTGGATAGAGGGGGCCGGATAGTTCAGGTGGATAGGTGCGGTCCTGTATGAAGGGTATCTGTGTGGCTGTAAAGGCAACGATCCTGTAGGCAGGGTTATCCCTGTAGTAGACGTTGAAGTTGTGAAAATCCCTGCCAGCAGCACCCATTATGATGACCCTTTTAACCATAATCCCTGTCTAAAGGATATACCCCGAAACACACGAAATCAAGCCACAGAGGGTCATGCCACTGCGGGACCGAGATTGTAGATAATCTTCTCTGCAAACGGACAGACACGCCTGTAACAGGTCATCTTCTTTATTATATAATCTCTATAACCCACGAATATCCTTGCCTGATTCTGTACCATACGTTCAGCATCTTCTGATGAGAGGTCCTTTG
>WGFF01000294.1 GCA_015492355.1 Deltaproteobacteria bacterium | reverse complement strand
TGCCATGGAAGGCAAATCGCAAAATTCCCTCGGAAACGGACAGGGATGTCCGTCGAGAATGAGACGAAAAATTAATACCTCCTATCCTTCAACTTATTATACTGCTTTATCGGACAGTATTGAAGGAGGTTTAAAATAATGTACAGAGACAAAAACTGTGGCGAGATATCAGAGTCTGATATAGGAGGTATACTTACCCTTTCAGGCTGGGTCTTTCGGTGGAGAGACCACGGAGGACTTGTATTTATTGACCTCAGAGACCGTAGTGGCATACTACAGATTGTGTTCAGCCCTGATGTATCGGCTGAGGCGCACAGGCTTGCCCATTCACTCCGTTCAGAGTATGTTGTCAGGGTAAGGGGTGAGGTGAGGAAGAGGCCTGAGGGTACAGAAAACCCCGATATCCCCACAGGCATGGTAGAGGTGTATGCAGATAAACTCGAGATCCTATCAAAGGCAGACCCTCTTCCCTTTATGATAGATGAGCCAAAGGAGGTCTCAGAGGCCCTGAGGCTTAAATACAGGTACCTGGATCTGAGAAGACAAGAAATGCTCGAAAACCTCATCATCCGTCACAGGGTTACGAAAAACATCAGAGATTACCTTGACAGAGAAGGCTTTCTTGAGATAGAAACCCCCATGCTTACAAAATCCACTCCAGAGGGTGCAAGGGACTATCTCGTGCCAAGCCGTATAAATCCTGGACACTTCTATGCCCTTCCTCAGTCTCCACAGCTTTTTAAACAGATCCTCATGTGCTCGGGTGTGGAAAGGTACTTCCAAATTGTGAAGTGCTTCAGAGACGAAGACCTGAGGGCAGACCGCCAGCCTGAATTCACACAGGTTGATATGGAGATGAGCTTTGTGGAGGTTGATGATGTTATTGGTGTGGTTGAGGGAATGCTCTCCTACGTATTTAAAGAAACCCTCGGAGTTGAGATAGAGTCTCCCATGGAGCGGCTTACCTACCACGATGCCATGGAGCGATTTGGTACAGACAAGCCTGACCTCAGGTTTGACCTTGAAATTAAGGAGATGGAAGACCTAGCAAGACAGGGCAGTTTCAAGGTCTTCCTCAATGCCCTTGACTCTGGTGGAAGGGTAAAGGGCCTCTGTGGCAAGGGACTCGCAGGGCTCAGCCGTAAGGAGATAGACCTTCTTACAGAAGAAGCACAGTCTTATGGTGCAAAGGGACTTGCCTGGATAAAGATAAAGGACGGTTTTGAATCACCCATTACAAAGTTCTTTCCCGAAGGTGTGCTCAGGGAGATGGCAGACAGGCTTGGTGCAGAACAGGGCGACATGATGCTCTTTGTGGCAGATGATGAAGAGACTACCCTAAGCGTACTTGGACGCCTAAGGCTATCCATTGCAAAGAGGCAAAACCTGATAAGGAACGGGTTTAGGTTCTGCTGGGTAGTGGATTATCCTCTACTGGAGTGGGATGAGGATGAGGGAAGATTTCAGGCAATGCATCATCCTTTCACCTCCCCTACTGATGAGGATATAGAACGTATGCTTAATGAAGATACAATCGACCATGAGGGCCTTTCATCACTACGGGCCAAGGCCTATGATATAGTGCTGAATGGCTATGAGATTGGTGGTGGAAGCATTCGTATCCATAGACCCGAGCTACAAAAAAAGATGTTTGAACTCTTAAGGATATCGCCTGAGGAGGCTCAGATGAAATTCGGCTTTTTACTGGACGCCCTCAGGTTTGGCGCGCCTCCTCATGGTGGTATAGCACTCGGGCTTGATCGTCTGGTGATGCTTATGGTCGGAGCTGAATCCATAAGGGATGTAATAGCTTTCCCAAAAACACAGAAGGCAGTGTGTCTGCTCAGTGGTGCTCCCTCACCTGTTGAGGAAAAACAACTGAGAGAACTTCACATAAAGCTTGATATAATACAATAAAAGGAGTTTTTATGACCGTAAAGATCAGACCATACGTAATAACAAGGGGGAAGGTGGTCTTTGACTACTCGGCCATGTATTGTGATACTCCTGAATCAGTGCTTAAAAGTCCCCTTTTTGAAGAGATTGTCAGGCGGTTTGTCGAAAGGATCGGCCGTAAGGGAAGTACATTATTTGCCTTTTTAACAGAAACACTTCCCTGGACTGAAAGGCAGGCAATTGCCGCAGAGATGATAAAGCTCTTCAGATTTTTGTTCAGTTACAATGCTGAGGAAGTTGCGCAGATGAATGCCGATTACAGGGAGATACTTTCAGAAAGAGAGTCTTTAAATGAAGTGGTTGAGGAACTGTATAATTACTGGAGAAGGTACGAGAGATTTTTTTACCTGGAGGCACCAAGGAGGTCAAGATATTCAAAAAGCAGTATACATCATGCCCAGTTCATAAAGGCAAATGAAGAACTGAAAAACCTTGTGCTTTATGTATACCGACGGATCAGTGAGCATATCACAGGTGACAATCCAAGGGTCTACAGACAGTTGCCAGCTGGCGCTAATATGGGAATGCTTACAGAGCAGATCGACTGGGATTGTCCTGAACCCTACAGGGCACTCATGAACATACCCTTTATCAGGCTTACACTGATGGAACCTCCGCTGATTCTCTACCCTGAGATGAACAAAAGAAAGGGAAGGTTTGAGGAGGTGGAGGGGCTTCCTCCCGGAATATTCGAGATGGATAGACGGGAGTGGTTCTGCTTTCCTGCAAGGGTAGGAGATCTCACAGCCTTTATCTATTTCCATCAGGACTTTATATCCCTCGGGCTTTCGCTCAGCAACCTCTTTGAGATAGCTGATTATGAAGAGATCGAGTCGAAACGACCTGAAATAATCCTGATCTTTGGTGTTAAAGCCAGATTGCCGGGAAGAACCCTGTTTTTTGATGACAGAGAAAACAACATGATGGTGGGTCTTGTGGAACATCACAATGATGTGGACTATTTTGGTTATTTCAAGAAGATGACCCTGACCCTTCACAACATAACCATGATCAAGCGAGGAAGGATGCCCATACATGGTGCGATGGTGCTACTGAAGTTAAAAAGCGG